>CABMPS010000280.1 GCA_902388545.1 uncultured Collinsella sp. | reverse complement strand
TGGCGGCGGGGCTGTCGGTGCCGGGCCCGCCGCGGGCTCGGCTGCCACGGACGGTGCCGGTGCTGCTGCGGAGCCGGTCGAGGTGCACGTCGCCTCGCTCAAGGGACCGACCTCGATTGGCCTGGTGCAGTTTATGGACCAGGCGGCCGACGATGCCACGGATAACGAGTTCGACTTTGCGATCAGCGCCGCGGCCGACGAGATCGTGCCCAAGATGATTCAGGGCGATGTCGACATTGCCCTGGTGCCCGCCAACGTGGCGAGCGTGCTCTACAACAAGACCGAGGGCGCGGTGCAGGTCATCGACATCAACACGCTGGGCGTGCTGAACGTGGTGACGGGTAACGCGGACGTTACTTCGTTTGGTGATCTGGCGGGTCGTACCGTCTACATGACGGGCAAAGGCACCACGCCGGAGTACGTCATGAACTACCTGCTGGAGCGCGCGGGCCTGACCAGACAGGTGACGCTCGAGTTTAAGAGCGGGCCCACCGAGGTGCTGTCGGCCCTGCTTGCCGACCCGTCCGCCGTGGGCGTGCTGCCGGAGCCGTTCAAGACAGCTGCCATCGCAAAGAGCGAAGGCAAGCTGTCGGCTCCGGTAAGCCTGACCGATGCGTGGGATGAGCTGGCGGGTGACACGGGCTCGCGCTTGCTGACGGGTGTGACCGTGGTGCGCCGCGCGGTTGCCGAGGAACATCCCGAGGCCGTGGCGGAGTTCTTGAGCTGCCATGCGGCGAGCGTTAAGGCTGTCAATGCGGCGCCAGCAGACTGGGCGCAGGCCGTGGTCGATGCCGGCATCGTGGATAACGCCAAGATCGCCGAGAAGGCGATTCCCGGGTGCATGCTTGTCTGCCAGACGGGCAAGGATATGAAGGCGGCACTTAGCGGGTATCTGCAGGTGCTGTCCGACGCGGACGCGAGTGCCGTGGGTGGTAAACTTCCGGCTGACGATTTCTACTACATGGAGTAGCCCGTGCGCGCGTTTGCTCGACAAATGACAGAGCGTATGAAGGCGGTGGCGGCAGCAGGTGCCGTTGCCGCCTTTTGGCTTGCCGTGTGGGTGCTGATGGCGGGTTTCGTGGCGCAGCCGTTGATTTTGCCGGGGCCGGGTGCGGTTGCCTTGGCGCTGCTGCGCCTGGTGTGCGATGGCGGTACCTGGGTGATTTTGGCGGGCTCGGGCGCGCGGATACTGGGCGGGCTAGCGCTTGCCGCGGTGTGTGGTGGCGTGCTTGCCGGGATTTCGTCACGGTCGCGGGCGTTTGCGCGCCTGGTGGCTCCGGCACTGTCGTTTGTAAAGGCGACACCGGTCGCCTGCGTGGTAGTCCTGCTGCTCATTTGGCTGGGGTCGGCGCGCGTGAGCATTGCGGCGGTCTTTTTGATGGCGCTGCCGGGCGTGTATTTCTCGCTGGTCGAGGGTTTGACGCAAGCGGATAAGCCACTGGAGCAGATGTTTCGCCTGCATGGCGTACGGGGTTGGCGCCTGTTTTGCGCCCATACCTGGCGCGAAGTTCTACCGTTTGTGCTTTCGTGCGCGCAAGCGGTGATTGGCATGAGCTGGAA
>CABMPS010000279.1 GCA_902388545.1 uncultured Collinsella sp. | reverse complement strand
GTCAGATGGTCCGTGCCATCGACTCACTCATTGCCGCCGACGAGGCCGACGTGCTCAGTCGCGCCAAGTCGCTCATCGTCGCCGTCAAGGCGCCGCTCGCCGAGGTCAAGTCCACGCAGGAAAAGGTACTCGAGCAAAATGCCGACTACCTGTCGCGTGGAGCATTGAAGCAGCTTGAGGACCGCAACAAGCGCGAACTCAACGCGCGCGAGCGTTCGGGTATCATGGAAGCGCTGGCGAGCGCGCGGACGCTCATGCGCGACGTGCTGCTGACACTTCAGGACGAGGCGGCCGACGTGGTGAACGAAGACGTGCGTGACACGATCGGTCGGCTTGCCGCTGCGACGAATGTTGCGGGTGCCACCCAGGCGCTCGAGGCGGTCGCGACCGCCGAGCGCAACATCGCCAGAAACGTTACTCCCCAGCTGGCCATCGAGGTCATGCTGTTCGATATCAGGAAGGCACTGAAATGCCGTTAGTCGTACCCGTTAAGTTTACCTACGCCTCGCGCGACCTGTGGTTTGACCCGCAGGACCTGGATATCCTCGAGGCCGATTATGCCATTTGCTCCACCGAGCGCGGAACCGAGATCGGCTTGGTCACGGCCGATCCCTTCGAGGTGCCGCAAGACGAGATCGGTCAGCCGCTCAAGCCCGTGCTGCGCGTGGCGAGCGACATCGACCTGCAGCTTGCCGACGATTTGGCCATCCAGGGCGACGAGGCGATGGTCGATTTCCGCCGTCTGGTCAAAGAGCTCGACCTCGAGATGAAGCCGGTGGGCGTCGAGTACCTGTTTGGCGGCGAGAAGGCCGTGTTCTACTTTGCGGCCGAGGAGCGCGTCGATTTTCGCCAGCTCGTCAAGGACCTGTCCTCGACGCTGCACATTCGCGTCGACATGCGCCAGATCGGCGTGCGCGACGAGACCCGCCTGGTGGGCGGCTATGCCCAGTGCGGACAGGAGCTCTGCTGCACGCGCTTTGGCGGACAGTTTGAGCCCGTCTCGATCCGCATGGCAAAAGAGCAGGACCTGCCGCTCAATTCCTCCAAGATCAGCGGCGTGTGTGGCCGCCTGATGTGCTGCCTGCGCTACGAGTTCGAGGCCTACAAGGACTTTAAGAGCCGCGCGCCCAAAAAGAAGACGCTCATCGATACACCGCTCGGCAAGGCGCGTATTCAGGAATATGACACGCCGCGCGAGCAGCTGGTGCTGCGCCTGGAGAACGGCAAGGTCTTTAAGGTCAACCTGGCCGATATGACCTGCTCGGAGGGCTGCAAGAAGAAGGCTGCCGAGCAGGGCTGCAATTGCCGCCCCGACTGCGTGACGCGCGATGTGCTCGAGCGCATCGAGTCGCCCGAGATGCGCCTGGCGCTCATGGAGCTCGACCGCGAGAACGGCGTCGACGTGGGCGATGGCCTGTCGAGCGCCGACCGTCTTGCTGGCACGTCGATGCCCAAGCGCCGTCGTCGCGATGCCGATTCCGATGCTCGCGCCGGTCAGGGGCAGGGCGAGGGTCGTGGCCGCGGAAAGGGCCGTGGCAATGCCGCAACGCCTGAGGCCGAGGAGGCCGCTGGCGGCC
>CABMPS010000278.1 GCA_902388545.1 uncultured Collinsella sp. | reverse complement strand
ACTCCTGCTCGTCGCCCACGGAAGGAACGACCTTCTTGGGGGTCTTGCCAAACAGCGCCAAAACGCGCTTGGACTCACGCGAGAGCGCGGTCATGGAGCGCAGCAGCGGGGTCTTCTTGTCCAGGGCCTCGCCCGTGTAGGAACAGAAAGCCGTGGGGATGCACAGGACATCGTCCTTGATAAAGGCGGGGCTGGTGGGATCCCAAGCGGTGTAGCCACGGGCCTCGAAGGTGGCGCGCAGGCCGCCATTGGGGAAGCTGGAGGCATCCGGCTCACCCTGGATGAGGTTCTTGCCCGTAAACTTGGTAATGGCGGTGCCGTCGTGGTTGGGCTCCAGGAAGCTGTCGTGCTTCTCGGAAGTAATGCCCGAAAGCGGCTGGAACCAGTGCGCGTAGTGCGTCGCGCCCTTGGAGATGGCCCAGACCTTCATGGCATGGGCAACGGCGTTGGCCACGTCCAGGTCGAGCGGCTCACCGCCCTCGAGGGTTGCAGCAAGGCGCTTCCAAATGTCCTTGGGGAGGTAGTCCTTCATGACTTCCTCAGAGAACACCATGGTCCCGAAGCGGTCAGTAAGTTCGGCCATACGGAACTCCCTTCGTATCGGCACCGCGTGAGAAGCGGTGTTGATTACTAACGAACGAGTCATAGCTTAGACTCGCCGTGTTTCCGCGACATTACCGTTATGTTGCTGTCGCGAAACCAATCAATGAGGTTACCGCATCGCGGCGGTATTGCCACCCTTAACAGCCAACGAACTGTATAAATTGCAGACCTCTCCGCATGGTTTAAGGGTAGTCAATTTGGGACGGGGCTTTATTGACTGGTATTTCGCATCAGATACCATTCAATATAGCCCCATCCTACATTGACCGCCCTGTTATAGGAAATGCCGATAGCGAAGCATCTTCGATTGGTATTCCCAAATAGCGAGTAAAACTCCACCGTGGCATAGTGGTGCTGTAGAATCCTTACAACACATCGCACTAAAGTATCTAAAGGAGCACGATATGCGCGTCGACGAGGTTTTTAAGCAGGCAGCATCCCAGGGCACCGCACCCGTTTCGTTTGAGATGTTCCCGCCCAAGGGCGAGCTTACCCTCGACACGGCTCGCGAGGTGGCGGGTAACCTGTGCAAGCTTTCGCCGAGCTTTGTCTCGGTCACCTGCTCGGCCGGCGGCTCGGGCAACGGCGCCACCACCGCCCCCATCGCGCATATGATTACGAGCGAATTCAATACGCCCTCGGTGGCGCACCTCACCTGCGTTGGCCGCTCGCACGCCGATATCGCCGTCAAGATCGACGAATACCGCACCGCCGGCGTTGAAAACATCCTGGCCCTGCGCGGCGATCTTCCTGCTGGCGCGACCGAGGACGACAAGCCCGCCTCGGACTACGCCTACGCCCGCGACCTCATCCCCGAGCTCGTCAACGCCGGCTTTTGTGTGGGCGCCGCAGCCTACCCCGAGGGCCACATTGCCTGCGAGGACCTCAACGCTTCGGTCGAATACCTCAAGCAAAAGCAAGATGCCGGCGCGAGCTTCTTTGTGACGCAGCTCTTTTTTGATAACGAGTGCTTCTACCGTTTTCGCGAGCTTGCCGACAAGGCAGGTATCACCGTGCCCATTACCG
>CABMPS010000277.1 GCA_902388545.1 uncultured Collinsella sp. | reverse complement strand
TGCCGCAGGCCGGAGCGGTCTTGGGATCAGCAGAGCCGCAAGCAGGCGCGGGATCGGCGGTACCGCAAGAAGCGAAGGCGGCAACGTTCTCGAGATTCTCGGACATGGCAATTCCTTTCGATTGGGGGCGGCTGGGCGAAGCCGCCCGGACGTAGACGCTTTTGCGCCTAAGCACATCATGCGAGGAATGCACCCCACCCAAAAGAAGGCACTAATCTATTAGCCAGTTACCAAAAAGTAAGCCGTAGCCGCGAGCGCCAGCAGCTGCGATAATGCAAGCAACCTACCCGATTGCGAGGTCGCCATGCTCACCAAAGAAGAACTGCCTCCCTGTCCCGTCGCTACGTGCTTTCAGCTCTTTGGCAACAAGTGGAAGATCTATATCATCCAGCAGCTCATCGAGCAACCCCTGGGCTTTAACGCGCTGCATCGCTCTATTCCCGGTATCAGTCAAAAGGTGCTCTCGTCAAACCTAAAGGAAATGGATGCCGCGGGACTTATCACGCGCACCGTCATCCCCGAAACACCCATCCGTACCGAATACGCGTTGAGCGAGCTAGGTCAAAGCCTTATGCCCATCATCGATTCTCTTGTGGAATGGGGCACCGACTACCAGCAGCTTGTGCGAAGCTCCTAGCAGCTACGGTCTTTTGCAAATTGAGCGCCGTGGGGCATACCGCTCCACGGCGCTTACCTTTTTGTGCCTTCTTTTGAAGAAGCGGTCCGGGTTGCACACTGCTGTCAAACACGCCCAACTCAATTGGACAGGAGGTCAGCCATGAATCAAGCCGAGCGTCGTATTTGGCTTATCGATGCATTGCTCAACGAGCGAGCGGACGGACGCGGCATTGCCGTTCCCGCCGGAGCCGGCGAGCAGCGTGATTTGCTCAGCGCCCTTATGAACGTGCGGTCGCCCGAAGCGCTCGCGACAGAGGTGCTCGATATCCAGGATGCCTACTTGCAGCAGCGGCTTGTTGAGCGCGGCGGCGCAACCGATGCCGGCACGCTTCCCTACTGCAATCGCATTGCCGTCTGGCGTGGCGACATCACGCTGCTTAAGGCCGACGCCATCGTCAACGCCGCCAACAGCCAAATGCTCGGCTGTTTTGTGCCGGGACACCACTGCATCGACAATGCCATCCACACATACGCCGGCATGCAGCTGCGCCTGACGTGCGCCAGCCTCATGTGTAAACAGGGGCATGAGGAACCGGCCGCATGCGTCAAGGTCACGCCAGCCTTTAACCTGCCCAGCAGCCATATCTTCCACACCGTCGGTCCCATCGTGCCCAACCATAAGCCTGGCCCGCGCGAGGAACTGCTACTGCGCCGTTGCTACACCAGCTGCCTGGAAGAAGCGACGAGCCGAAAGCTCGACATGCTTGCCTTCTGCTGCATTTCGACGGGCGTCTTTGGCTATCCCCAACAAGCCGCCGCGCGCGTTGCCATCGATGCCGTTCGTCATCATCTAGACCATAACGACCCCAACCTTAAGGTGATCTTCAATGTTTTTCTCGCGTCTGACGAGTCAATCTACCGCGACCTTCTCCAAACAGATCGCTAAGCTCCGAGCCGCACTCGATGCATCCGACGCCGTGATAATCGGCGCCGGCGCAGGTCTTTCCACCGCGGCCGGCTA
>CABMPS010000276.1 GCA_902388545.1 uncultured Collinsella sp. | reverse complement strand
ACTGCCGCTGCTCAGCCCGCTGCTGCTGCCGGCTCCGATGCCCAGCATGACGATGCCGCGGCCAAGGCCGCACTTAAAGCCGCCGAGATGGAGGCAAAGCTCGCCGCCATGGATCCCGAGAAAGCGGCCAAGGTCCGCGCGGCGCTTGCCGCCAAGGTCGTCCGCGACAAGCAGAAAAAGGAGGCGTAAGGTCCATGGCACATCGCTCCGTTATTCCGTTTGGCCCGCAGCACCCGGTGCTGCCCGAGCCGCTTCATCTGGACCTGGTGATCGATGACGACCGCGTTCTCGAGGCAATTCCGCAGATCGGCTTTGTGCACCGCGGACTCGAGAAGCTCACCGAAAAGCGCGACATGCACCAGTTTGGCTACATCGCCGAGCGCATCTGCGGCATCTGCGCCGTGGGCCATAGCTATGGCTATGCCAGCGCCTGCGAGCGCATGCTCGACATCGAGGTGCCCGGCCGTGTGCAGTATATCCGCACCATTCTGCACGAGCTCTCGCGTATTCACTCGCACCTGCTGTGGCTGGGCCTGCTTGCCGATGCCTTTGGCTTCGAGGCGCTGTTCTATCGTTCGTGGACCCTGCGCGAGCAGATTCTCAAGATCTTCGAGAGCACGTGCGGCGGGCGCGTGATTCTGTCGATTAACGAGATCGGCGGCCTAAAGCACGACATTGAGGACTCCGAGCTGGCGGGCATTGTCCAGACGCTCGATGCCATGCGTCCCGACTACGAGGCCCTGGTGCATACGTTTTTGGACGACGCCAGCTGTGGCGAGCGCCTGCATGGCGTGGGCGTGATCAGCAAGAAGGACGCGCTGGATCTGTCGATGGTCGGCCCGTTCGGGCGCGCCTCGGGCGTGGACTATGACGTGCGCATGTTTGGCGACGGCGCCTATGCGGATCTGGCTGCGTTTGAGCCAATTGTCGCTACCGATGGCGACTGCTATGCCCGCTGCCAGGTGCGTTGCGCCGAGGTCACGCAGGCTATGGACATCATCAAGGAGCTTGTGGGCAAGATTCCGCACGACGGTATCGGTGGGCGTACCAAGCTCACACCGGCCGACGGCGCGCGCGGCGAGGTTGTGATTGAGCAGCCGCGCGGCGAGGCGTATTACTATGTGCGCGGTAACGGCACCAAGAACCTGGACCGCTTCCGCGTGCGCACGCCGACGTCGCAGAACCTGGCGGGTCTGACACATGCGCTGCAGGGCGTGCTCCTTGCCAACGTGCCCATGATTATCCTGACCATCGACCCCTGCATTAGCTGCACGGAAAGGTAGGCGCGGCATGAGTTTGCTGACATTTGCCAAGACGGCCTTGGGCTCTATGGTCAAGCAGCCGGTAACGGTGTGCTATCCGCAGGAGAAGCTCGCGGCACCCGAGCGCTTGCGCGGGCATATCGTCAACGACATGGACGCGTGCATCTGCTGCGGCATGTGTGCGCGTCGCTGTCCGGCGGGCGCGCTCGCAGTCGATCGCAAGGGTGGAACGTGGTCGATCGACCCGTATGCTTGCGTGGTGTGCGGTGAGTGCATCGAGAGCTGCCCCAAGCACTGCCTGACTATGGACACCGCCCGTACTCCGGTTGCGGCGGATAAGACTCCCACGGTAGAAACTAAGCCGGAGTAGCGCAGGAGTAGAACTGGAATAGGGGCCGGCGGGGCAAAAATGCCCC
>CABMPS010000275.1 GCA_902388545.1 uncultured Collinsella sp. | reverse complement strand
GGCCTCCTCGGATTGGCAAACGCTGATAATAGTTATACCAACTTATACCGAGTTATACCAACTGAATGTGACAAGAGGACAGTCCCTTTGTCACATGTGGCCGAAAAATTCTGCGTCGGCGGGGCGATAGGGGCGGAAGGTGGCAGGATCGACCTTTACGTGCGCCGCGGCGGGTACGTCGTACCATTTGACCGTGTAGCCAGCGCCGTGGGCACAAAAGACCGAATCGGGCGTGTTGGGCAGATCGGCCTCGGGCTCATAGGCGGCCGCCTCGATGACGCGCTCGGCATCATGGCAAGCCGCATAACCGGCAAACTCAAGGTACAAATGCCCGCGGCCGCTCGTGTAGGCAGCCACCTCCAGCGCGTAATCCTGTACCTCGGATGCCGGTACGCGACCCACGAGCTTCGCCCGGTCGCCCGCCATTGCCGGCGGCTCGTACTCGGCGCCCATGCGCGTGACGTCCGAGAGCGCCCTGCCCACGCACTCCCCCGGCACCTCGAGCTCAAAGTGGTACCACGGCTCCAACAGCACGGCTGTGCCGGCCTCGCGCGCCCGCATCAAGCCCTGGCGAATCGCGCGGTACGTTGCCTGGCGAAAGTCGCCGCCCTCGGTATGCTTGGCATGCGCGCGGCCGCCCGTGAGCGTAATGCGCACATCGGTGATGGGCGAGCCGGTCAGCACGCCCAGGTGGTCGCGCTCCATAGCGTTGGTGAGTGCCAAACGCTGCCAGTTAAGATCGAGCTCGTCGGTCGAGGTCACGGTGCCAAACTGCACACCCGAACCCGCCGGCAACGGCTCCAGGCGCAGATGCACCTCGGCATAGTGACGCAGCGGCTCAAAGTGGCCCACGCCCTCGACCGACCGCGAAATAGTCTCCTTATAGAGAATGCCGCCGGGCTCAAACGCAACCGAAAGGCCAAAGCGATCGGCCAACACCCGCTGCACGACCTCGAGTTGCACGGCGCCCATCAGCTGCAAATGGATCTGCTCAAGATGCGTATTCCAGCTTACGCCGAGCATGGGATCTTCGTCCGCCAACTCACTCAGCGCTTTAAACACCGCATGAACGTCGTGTTCGCCCGGCAGCACCGTATAGGTGAGGACCGGAGCGATGACGGGCGCATCGCCCGCGGGCTCCGTGCCCAGGGCGTCCCCTGGGCGAACGTGCGCAAGACCCGTCACGGCGCAAATACCGCCAGCAGCAACTTCTTGGGCAAGCTCATACTTCTCGCCGTTATAGATGCGCACCTGGTCGATCTTTTGCTCCCATGCCTCGGCACCGGAACGTCCGCCAATCATCTGCTTGGCATGCAGCGTGCCGCCGGTCACTTTAACCCAAGCCAAGCGCTCGCCACGATCCCCGCGGCTGACACGATAGACGCGCGCGGCAAACTCCGGGAGCCACGCCTGCTCACGCATCAGCGCGCATATACCATCCAGTAGCTCGTCAACGCCTTGGTCCTTGAGCGCCGAGCCGGCAAAGCAGGGAAAGAGCTTGCGCTCGGCAACCATGCGCGACAGCGTTGCGACAGAAAGCTCACCCGCTTCAAGAAACTCCTCGAGCGCCGCTTCGTCCAACGCAGCAGCGTCCTCCTGAACGGCGCCGCCCGCCAGCAGCTCGTTGGCATCCAGGCAGCCCTCGGAAAGACGCTGTCCCAGCTGTGCCAGCAAAACATCGCGGCCGGGATGCTCCAAATCAATCTT
>CABMPS010000274.1 GCA_902388545.1 uncultured Collinsella sp. | reverse complement strand
GCGGTAGTGCCGTTTGGAGGGCAAAATGTCCAAAATCCGGAAGAGGAATAAGCTGCGCACCTACGCGTTGTCGGGCATTAATCACAAAGCGCGGAGCCGCCTGTTGCGACTCCGCTCGCGTGTGCACCATACGAGTGCAAACAGGAAACGCCACCGCCGGAGGGGGGCTCGGCGGTGGCGTTGCTAAACGGTGCGCGGACTAGGCGGCTTTAAAAGTGTCGGTTCGTGTATGAAGGGCGTCTATGAGCGCTTGCGGCTCACCACGGCGCCCGCGGCGATGGCGGCTGTTCCCGCAAGGGCGGCTGCCACGATGGCTGCGCTCGAGGCGTCGCCGGTCGCTGCGAGTTTGCCGGCGATCTTGGCTCCCGTGGCTGCAACTGCAACGGTCTTGGTTGTCTTCGCGCTCTTAGACTTGGAACCCGGCTTGGTCTCGCCGGGCTTTTCCCCGGGTTTGGTCTCTTCGGGAGGCGCGATGACCGTGCTCTTGGCGACAGCTTCGTTATAGGGGGAGTCGATCACAGCGTCGCCCGTGCCGATGGTTTGACCCGCCTCGTAGACGATGCCGTCGCTGAGTTCTTCCTTGTTGCGATAGTCAATGACCTTGCCGCCTTCAGGCGTCTGGATGGTGGCTCCTTCGATTTCGATGGTGCCAATCGCCTTACCATCCGCGCTCATGGCAAGGGCGAAGATTGCCGCCGTGTCTCCCTCGGCCGTGACCTTGCTGCGGAGAATCGAAATGGTTGCGGGCGTGATGCCCTCCTTGGTCTGAGCAAAGATGCCGATGTTCATGCCTCGGGGCTGAGGGTTAGTTTCGCCATCCTGGCCTGCACTGTAGTGGTCGGGGCCGTCGCCGCCGGTCTCGGCATAGCGGGCTATGGCCTTGACAACGGAGTCGCTGATGTAGATATGGCCACCCGCTTCGCCGGAGTAGAATTTACTGGTGGAGATTGCAACCGAGAACCTGCCTTCTGCGAGCGCATCCACAGTCGAGCCGTTCTTGATGACGATGTCGTCCTCATCGGTGAAGAGTGCGCTGACTTCCCCGCCATCTGAGCTTGCGCGGGCCGTCACGGTCGCGCCATCGAGCGTGATGCCCTTGTAGACATAGATGCCATACCCAACGCCACTTGCGTTGAGGGAAGCGTTCGTGACCGTGAGGCTGTTTTTACCGTCGATGGCGGCGTCTTCCTCGGAACTTGCCTTGACCTGGCTGCCATCCGAGATCTCGATGTTGCCGTCGGCCCAAATCGCATTGTCTTTGATAGAGCTTGCCTCTACCTTGCCGCCGCCCTTTATGATGAGGTTCTCGTTAGCATCGATACCCTGATCCTCGGTGGCCTTGGCGGTGACGGTTCCGCTGTTGTCGATCGTGATGTTGCCGTCGGCCCTGATGCCATCCGAATCGCCCGTGGCGTTAACGTTTCCCGAGCCCTTGATGGTGACATCGCCCCCGGCATCGATGGCATCGTGCTCGGTGCTCGTGGCGTTGACAGTGCCAGCGCCGTCGATGTTGATGTTGCCGACGGAAGTGATGGCGTCACGAGAAGATGCCACGTTGAGCGTGCTGGACGCGTCGCCCTGAATATTAAGCTCGGCGTTCTCGTTCGCGCCATCCTTAACCTTGATGCCGCGGCCGTCGTCGTTAGTGACGGTGTTGTTGCCCTCGTAGCCCACGTTGAGCTTGCCCGCTGCCTCGATCGCACCGCCGTTGT
>CABMPS010000273.1 GCA_902388545.1 uncultured Collinsella sp. | reverse complement strand
GCCTGTGCATGCGCGGCGCCCAAGTCGACCTCGAGCGACAGGCCCGCCTGACGCAAGCGCTCCAGCACGGCGAGGTTCTCGGGCACGGCCAGGAACTGCTTGACGCTCGCCGCAATCTTGGGACCGATGCCCTCGCACTCGGCGATATCCTCTTCGCTCGCCAAGATGAGCTTGTCGATCGACAGAAACCGCTCGGCGATGACCTCGCCCACGCTTTTGCCCACGTGGCGGATGCCTAGGGCAAACAGCACGCGACCGAGTGGCTGGCTCTTGGACTTATTGAGCTCGGCGATGATTTTCTCGGCCGTCTTGAGGCCTACCGGAATGGGGTCGCCCTTCTTGACGCCCTTTTTGCTGTTGGAGCTGGCATAGGTGCGCCCCGTGTCCAAGCCGGCGATGTCGTCGACTGTGAGCTGGTAGAAGTCCGCGACATCGTGGATAAGGCCGGCGGCGATCATCTTGTCGACGATTTCGTCGCCCAGGCCGTCCACGTCCATGCAACCGCGGCTCACCCAGTGGAGCAGGCGCTCCTTGAGCTGTGCGGGGCAGTCGATGGACACGCAGCGGTAGGCCACCTCGCCGTCCTCGTGCACCACGGGGCTGCCGCACACGGGGCAGACCTCGGGCATGTGCCAGTCGACCGAATCGGCCGGGCGTTTGTCGAGCACCGGACCCACGACCTCGGGAATCACGTCGCCCGCCTTGTGCACGATGATGGTGTCGCCCTCGCGCACGTTTTTGCGGCGGATCTCGTCGATGTTGTGCAGCGTGGCGCGCGCGATGGTGGAGCCGGCGACCGTCACCGGGTCGAACTCAGCGACCGGCGTGAGCACACCGGTGCGGCCCACCTGGATGCGAATTTCGCGCAGGACGGTCTGCTTTTCCTCGGGCGGGAACTTAAAGGCGATGGCCCAACGCGGCGCACGGGCGGTAAAGCCCAGGTCGAGCTGCTGTTGGAAGCTGTCGACCTTTACGACCACGCCGTCGATGTCGTAGTCCAGGTCACCGCGATGCTCGAGGGCCTGGGCACAGAACTCGTGGACCTCGGCCGGCGTGGCGCAGCGTGCCACGTTGGGGTTGACGCTAAAGCCGGCACTGCGCAGCCAGTCGAGAAACTCACGCTGGCTGTGGACGTGCAGCGGAGCGGTATCGGCGATGGCGTAGATGAAGGTGGCCAGGTCGCGACGTGCCGTGACCTTGGGATCCTTCTGGCGCAACGATCCGGCGGCGGCGTTGCGCGGGTTGGCGAAGGGGTCGCGGCCCTCGGCATCGGCCTCGTCGTTCAGACGCACAAAGCTGCCCTTAGGCATGTAGACCTCGCCGCGCACCTCAATGGTGCGCTCGCGGTCGGCACCCATGTGGGCGAGCGCAGGCTCGGACAGGTGCATGGGCACATCCTTGATGGTACGCACGTTGAGCGACACGTCCTCGCCCGTGGTGCCGTCGCCGCGCGTGGCGGCGCGTACGAAGGTGCCGTTTTGGTAGGTAAGGGCCACGCCCAGGCCGTCGATCTTAAGCTCGCAGGTATAGGTGACGCTACCGGCACCGAGGGCATCCTCGGTGCGCTGGAGCCACGCGTCAAGTTCGTCCAGATCCATGGCATCGTCCATGGAATACATGCGTGCCATGTGCGTGACCGGCGTAAACTGCTCGCTCACGTATCCGCCCACGCGCTGGGTATAGCTGTCGGGCGTCACCAGGTCGGGATAGGCCGCCTCGATCTCCT
>CABMPS010000272.1 GCA_902388545.1 uncultured Collinsella sp. | reverse complement strand
GTGGATGCCGTCAGGAGCACATTATCTTGCGTGTTAAAGATGGCATCAGCTGCTGCAACCTGGATAGAGCGTAGGCTCTCCCAATCGTGGGAGTAGATGAAGTCTTGGATAAACGGGGCGTAGCGGTCAAAGGCGTTCACGGGGCCTCCTTTCAACAACGAATCTCTCAACGCGGCTGGCAACGGCTTGCTGCATTACTGCTTCAACGTTTGCCCAGATAAAACCTGCCAAAATAAACCTGTCCCTTTTTGGTAGGTTAGATGGTGAACTCGG
Organism: uncultured Collinsella sp.; assembly: GCA_902388545.1. Classification (GTDB taxonomy): domain Bacteria; phylum Actinomycetota; class Coriobacteriia; order Coriobacteriales; family Coriobacteriaceae; genus Collinsella. The sequence goes on along the minus strand of CABMPS010000272.1, from coordinate 1,478 downwards.
CGAAGTTGCGGTTGCCGCCTGCGGTGCCGGTGTCGCCTGTTGCGGCTGCCGGCGCCAGCGCGTCGCCGCCGACGCTTTGCAGCAGCTCGGCCACATTTGCATCGGGGTTCTGACACAGGATATCGAGCAGCTCGATAAAGTCACGGATAACCTCACGCGGCGTCAAGTGCGTATCGGTTCCCACGCGGCCGAACTCAATCTTGAGAAAGTCCACCAAGTCGTTTTCGGCAAGCGTGGGCGTCCAGCCAAAGTAGCCGGCATGGATCTGCATGAGTTTTTCGATGAGCACCAGTAGCTCCTCGTAGGTGAGTGGCTGCAGGCGGATGATGGGCGCGAGCATGTCCTTAAGGTCTTCGCGCGCAAAGCGGCCCTGAGCGAGTCGGCTGCGCAGGGCCTCGTAGGAGAACACGCCGCGGCGGCGGTCTTCGATGGAGGTTGGCGTGCCGCCCATGATCATGCCCAGGTACTGCGCCTTGCCCTGGAGCGTGTCGTTGTACATAGTCAGGATCTTCTCGTAGTTGTATTGGCGCGTGATGGCGTTGGGAATCTTATACAGATTCACGAGCTCGTCGATGAGCACCAGCATGCCCTTGTAGCCACTGCAAACCAAAAAGCGCGCAATGAGCTTAACGTAGTCGTACCAGTCGTCATCGCTGATGATGGTCGAGGAGCCCAGCTCGGCGCGTGCCTCGCTCTTGGTGCGGTATTCGCCGCGAATCCATTTGGTCACGCGGCTCATGGTCTCTTCGTCGCCCCCGGATGCGGCCATGCGATAGCGGCGGAGCATGCGGGTGAAGTCGAAGCCGTGGACCATCTCCTCGAGCGGGGCCAGTTGGGCATTGACGACCGACTCGTCGACGTCGGCACACGAGGCGACCCAGCGATCCAGAATAAGGTTGAGCGCACCGCCCTCGGGGCGCGTCTTGGTCGATATATTGCGGATGAGCTCGCGGTAGGTGGCAAGGCCCTGTCCCTGACCGCCCTGCAGGCGGCGCTCGGGCGACAGGTCGGCATCAGCGACGACGAACCCCTCGCCCATGGCGTGCGTGCGGATAGTCTGGAGCAAAAAGCTCTTGCCGGCGCCGTAACGACCGACCAGAAAGCGGAAGCTCGCGCCACCGTCGGCGATGAGACTCAGATCGGTGAGCAGGGCGCGGATCTCGACCTCGCGCCCTACGGTGATGTAAGGAAGGCCGATGCGCGGGACCACACCGCCCTTGAGCGAGTTGAGAATGACGGCAGCGACGCGCTTGGGCACGCGAGGTGCTGCGGATGCGGTATCACTCATGGTCTAGGTATCCTCTCACGTCTGCTTCGTAGTCCTCGATAATCTGCGGCCCTGCCGCGCTAAATTCAATTACGGTGTCGCCCACCAGGTCAAAGAGCGCCTCGTTGATGGTATCGACGAGCATGTCCTCGCTCTGCTCCGATTGCACTACCGCCGATTCCGCCTGTACTGCGTTGTGCTCGAGCAGAGC
>CABMPS010000271.1 GCA_902388545.1 uncultured Collinsella sp. | reverse complement strand
CAAGGTGACGTGAAACGAAAGGGCGCTGACCTTCTGGTCGCGCCCTTGAAGTTGAACGTCAGATTGTCCAAATGCGGCCTGCGTAGCGTCGGCCCGTTACGCAGTTTGGTAAAACCGCGTAACTAAATACGTTCCGCGATCTCGTGGATGAGGTAGTCGGTCTTTTCCCAGCCCAGACACGGGTCGGTGATCGACTTGCCAAAGACGCCGCCGTCGACCGGCTGGTTGCCGTCCTCCAGATAAGACTCGATCATAAAGCCCTTGACCAGCTTGGAGATGGATTCGTTGCGGCGGCAGCTGTCGAGCACCTCCTTGCAAATGCGGTACTGCTCCAGCGGACGCTTGCCCGAGTTGTCATGGTTGCAGTCAATGACCGCCGCCGGATTGGCATAACCGGCGTGCTCGGTATAGCGCTCGGCCAGGCGCTCGAGGTGCTCGTAGTGATAGTTGGGGTAGGTGCGCCCATCGAGACCGATGTAGCCGCGCATGACGGCGTGCGCAAGCGGGTTGCCATCGCACTCGACTTCCCAGTTACGGAAGATGAAGCTCTGGTGCGCCTGTGCGGCGTAAATGGAGTTGAGCATAACGGTGGTAGAGCCGGCAGTGGGATTCTTCATGCCGACGGGTACCGAAATGCCGCTCGACACCAGACGGTGCTCCTGGTTCTCGACCGAGCGTGCGCCCACGGCAACATAGCTCAGCAGGTCAACGAGGTACTGGTAGTTGGACGGGTAGAGCATCTCGTCGGCGGTGAAGAAGCCCGTTTCCTCAATAACGCGCAGGTGCATATGGCGGATGGCCTTGACGCCCTCGAGCAGGTCGTCGGGAGCCTCGGGGTTGGGGTTGTGCAGAAGACCCTTGTAACCGGTGCCCTTGGTACGCGGCTTATTGGTGTAGACGCGCGGAATGATGATGAGCTTGTCCTTGACCTCCTCGGCGGTCTTGGCCAGTCGGTTCATGTACTCAAGCACCGAGTCCTCGCGGTCGGCAGAACACGGGCCGATGATGAGCACCTTGCGTGCGTCCTCGCCGGTAAAGACTTTGGCGACCTCGGCGTCAAATGCCTGCTTTTTGGCGGTAAGCTCGGCAGAAAGCGGCATTTCCTCGCGGATCTCCATGGGGATCGGCAGCCTGCGTTTGAATTCCATGGCCATAGGGGCCTCCTCAATCTATAGAAAGAGCAATAAGCGTATTGTCGAGTGCTCGGCATTATCCGCTGTCGCACGCTAAAGTGCAAGCAAAACCTGCCAAAAAGGGACAGGTTTATTTTGGCAGGTTTTATCTGGGGAAACGTCGGTGTATACCGGGGGAGTGGCGCCACGCGGGACCCTATGGCTGTTGTCGGTTCTCCGGGAAACACCCTGTGGGCAAAAAATGGCAAATATGAGTACTGTTGCTATCGTAGTGCCATATTGCCGGCATAAGATAATAGACATAACAGCAAATATGTTCATTAACATCAACGCATATAAGTCTGCTATAGGGCTGTTTGATCAATTTAGGAGCGCGTGCAAGTCGTGAGGACGGCATTTGGGACTGTTTTGGCTGTTACTAAAAAGGTTGCAGTACTCACATTTGCCCTTTTTTGACCACGGGGTCTGGAAGGCGCCGTCAATGAGGTCTCAAGGAAGGCGTTTCGAGGCTCGAAGGACACAAAGCGGGGGCGCAGGTTGCCCTGCGCCCCCGCTTTCGGGCGTCATCCGCTCTCTGCGGTCGATTCTACGCCGCTTCGTCGAACTGCGAGTTATACAGGTCGGCGTAGAAGCCGCCTTGGGCGAGCAGCTCGTTGTGCGCGGTGGTCTGC
>CABMPS010000270.1 GCA_902388545.1 uncultured Collinsella sp. | reverse complement strand
CCAGGCGGCCGAGCATGGCGAAGCCCATGGCCGGCAGGATGTTGGCGGCAACGCCGCAACCGTCGATGATGAAGGGCGGGATGAAGTCGAGCAGACCCTGGATGGCGTCGGAACCCAGATAGAAGGCGCCGGCACAGAGCAGGAAGTACTCAACGCAACCCCAGATTCCAATTCCCCAATGAACGGCGTAGATGCCTTTGAGGTTTCCCTTGAGGGCGAACTTGTCTGCCATATCGACAAACACAGGGAACAAAGCATTGGTAATGTTGCCGATCGTCAACGAAAGGACGGCGATGGGCATGGCGAGCGCGATGGCCGTCTCGGTACCCTGACCGAGCTGAATGGCAAACGCGCAGGCGAGCACGCCACCGACGGTTTCGTTAGGCGGTACGTAGGCGCCGATGGAGATCGAGCCCATGAACAGCAGCTCAAGGCTTGCACCTACGGCAAGGCCAGTCTGCAGGTCCCCCAGCACCAGGCCCACGAGCGGGCACAGGACGATGGGGCGGAACGCATAGAGGGTGCCGAGCTGGTAGTCGAGACATCCAAACGCTCCGACTAAGCCGACGAGGATTGCTTGGACAAGCATAGTTCCTCCCAATAAGGAATCTCGAACCGTCGTCCCTCCCGTCGCGCGCGTTGTTGATATCAATTCCGGGAGTTCGATTACACGGCTCGAAGCGTACCTGGTGTGCTGCTAACACCCATGCCAGGTACAAATGATTTGATACCAATTATAGGTATGCAGGTTCTTACTATTTAATACCACTCGCTCAGCGGGGTGTTTTTTACCGTAAACGGCAAACGCATCCCATCAGGCATGTTCCTTGTTTCGATGGCGGACAAGCGCCACCAGAAAGCCATCGCCAAAGGCATCGGACGCCAAGTTGGCCACAATCACCAAAACGATAATCGCCGCGCCCAAAAACTCGTTCCAGTGAAAGACCTCGCCAAAGAGGAGCGCCGACCAGCAGGGAGCGAGAACGACCTCGCTCATGCAGACCAAGTTGGCCGCAAACGCGTTGGTGCGCGCAATCCCCTTGGCATACAGCACGCTCGCAAGACCGCTACAAAAAAGGCCATGCACCAGCATGAGCCCCCACTCAAAGGGTCTCACGGAGTCTAGGGCACCGGCAAAATAGACAATCGGCAGCATCGAGATACCGCAGGAGATGAGCGAGGACACCATGGGCGACGCATCGGGGCGAGAGTTCAAAAAGAAACACAGCCCAAAGGTGGCGCCCGAAATGACGGCAAGCAGGTTGCCGAGCATGCCCTCGGCACTCAAATCACCTAAAAAGAAAAGTCCCATACCCGTAAAAGCAACCACCACGGAGGCAATCTTCGCAGGCGAGGGCAACGCGTGAGTTGCGAGCGATTGATACACGATAACGAAAATCATCGAGGTGTACTGCAGGACGATTGCGTTGCCGACCGTCGTGAGCTGGTTGGCAAAGTTAAACGTGGTGCCCGTCACGAAGTTGCAGACGGCCACAAGGACAATAAGACGGCTGACGCGGAGGACAGGCCTGCCGACGAACAGAATAAAGAGCGCCATAAATATTGCCGTAACGGCACCAATCAAAAGAGCTGACTGTGAATTGGCGTGAACGAGGATGCCGATAAAGCTCCACAAGAGCGCCGTGCCAAATAGATACATCGCCCCGCTCACGCCATTATCGGGTGGATTGTCAGATCGAATCACGAAGCACCTCCAGCTAGCTTTCGGTAATAAAAAACGGCGACCGCAACGGGTCGCCGTCTCCCTTGGGGGCAGATAATAGGCCGGGCCCTTACGCCAGCACGCCGAAGAACGC
>CABMPS010000269.1 GCA_902388545.1 uncultured Collinsella sp. | reverse complement strand
ACGTAACAACCGGGAAAGCCCCTCCGCCGATCTCGTACTGCATGACCGTCTCCTTTCCACTCAGGAGCCGAATAACGATGCCTATATTTTAGCAGGTAGAGATGCATATGTTCACACCGCTCATGCCCTCTCCTGCGGACGTTTCCCCAGATAAAACCTGCCAAAATAAACCTGTTCCTTTTTGGCAGGTTTTAAAGGCAAACGGTGAAGGTGATCTGGTTGCCGTGACCGGATACGGTGGTGGCGGCGCCTCCATGGGCCTCGGCGATGGCACGCACCACGGACAGGCCCACGCCCGAGCCACCCGTCTTGGAGCTGCGCGACGCATCCGCACGATAGAAGCGATCGAACAATCGGTCCAGGTCGCCCTCGGGCAGCTCGTCCACGGCGTTCGATACGACAAGCTCGGCGGCGCCCTTGCCTTTGCCGTGCGAAACGGCGCACAGGCTCAGCTCAATCACGCTGCCCTCGCTCGCATAGCGCGTGGCGTTGTCCAGTAGCAACTCAACCACCTGCGCCACCGCCGCGGCATCGGCATGGGTCCGCACGCCGGTCGCAATCGACGTCGACAGGCGTTTACCGCCTGAGACCGCCACCGACTTAAACGGCGCCGCCGCCTTGTTCACCGCCTCCGAAAGATCGATCGACGCCATGGTAAAGCCCGCCGAGCCCTCGTCCATGCGTGCCAAGAACACCAAGCGCTCCGTGAGCGCCGATAATAGCGCACCCGCACTCGCCTTAGTGCTGCCTTAGCAGGTCGATGAGCATATTTAAAAAAGCAAGGTTATAGCTTAGTCGGACTTAAGGAACGGGCGGCTTCACATCTCGCCCTGCAAACAACGCCCGTACAGCGAGCGCGCTTGCCGCATGGGCGTTGCGGCCGCCTGCAGCTTATAGATAGGCACCCTCGAGGCGCAGCAGCCATTCTTTGCGATCCAGTCCACCGGCGTATCCGTTGAGCGATCCGTCGGCCGCGACCACGCGATGGCACGGCACGATAATCGAAATGGGGTTACGCGCAACCGCAGCCCCCACCGCGCGAGGAGATACAACGGGTGCCTCGTTTCCCGGCACATGATGTCGAGCCGCAACACGCTGGGCGATCTCGCCATACGTAGCGACCTCGCCACGCGGGATAGAAAGCAGCTCAAACCAAACCTCGCGCTGAAACGCCGTGCCAATCAAATGCAACGGCGGCGTAAACCGAGGCTCCTGCCCCGCAAAATAAGCATTCAGCCAAGCCCATGAACGCTCAAGCACCGAAGAGGCCACACCATTTGCCGGACTCACCGAAGACATCCCACCGGTACCAGAAACCGCATCGGTACCTACGACATACTCCGCATCCTCTTTGAGCAGCGTAGAGCCAAAGTGCTCCTGCCCCTCAAACCAAAGCCCCGTCAAACCGCGGCCATCAGCGGCAAGCAGGATTTCGCCCAAAGGCGAGGCAAATGTCGTCGTGACCACCAGCGGCTCCTTTCAAAACTCAGCAAACATAATACCGCGAACTGTGCAGACAACCCCCGCAGATACGTCCGGGCGGGCTCGCAATTACTTCAGCGAGGCTGTTTTTCCCAATCAAGCGAAGAAGACGCGGGGCTTCGACGCCAGGGCGGTACCCCCGCCAGCTGAGCTCTAATACTTGCCCGAGAAGTGAACGAGTAAAAACGAAGCCCCGGAGCATCCACACCTTTAGACCAAAAAACCGCAGGATTCGCGCTGCAAAACCGCAGGAAATAGCGGTCAAAATATGCCAATGCTTCGGGGGTCCAAACAAGGTCGTTCACTTCACGGGAAAAGTATTAGACCTCAATTCGCACCAAGCCCAAAGTCCCCCCAGGCAGCAGGCGCGAAGCGCCGCCGCTGCCGCCACGGCCCCGCAGTAGACCCAGGCGGCAGGCGCGAAGCGCCGA
>CABMPS010000268.1 GCA_902388545.1 uncultured Collinsella sp. | reverse complement strand
CTCACGGGTGATGCAGATGGAGCCGCCGCCGATACCGACCTTGATGAAGTCGGCACCGCAGTCGGCCAGAAAGCGGAAGCCCTCGGCGTCGACGACGTTACCGGCACCGACCTTGACGTCCTCGCCGTAGTTGGCGCGGATCCACTCGATGGTGCGCTTCTGCCACTCGCTGAAGCCCTCGGAAGAGTCGATGCACAGGACATCGGCGCCGGCCTCGATGAGCAGCGGCACGCGCTCGGCATAGTCGCGGGTGTTGATACCGGCGCCGACCATGTAGCGCTTGTCGTTATCGAGCAGCTCGTTGGGGTTGGTCTTGTGGCTGTCGTAGTCCTTGCGGAAGACGATGCCCATGAGGTGATCGTTGTCGTCGACAATGGGCAGAGCGTTGAGCTTGTTGTCCCAGATGACGTCGTTGGCAACCTTGAGGCTGATGTTCTTGTCGCCCACGATGAGCTGCTCACGCGGGGTCATGAACTCGGAGACCTTCTTCTGGTGGTCATCGCGGCTGGGGCGATAGTCACGGCTGGTGACGATGCCCAGGAGCTTACCCTTGGGAGTGCCGTCGTCGGTGACCGGCATGGTGGAGTGACCGGTCTTCTCCTTGAGCTCGATGACCTGCTCCATGGTCATGTCGGGGGTCAGCGTGGAATCGGACTGAACGAAACCGGCCTTGTGATCCTTGACGGCCTTGACCATAGCGGCCTCGGACTCGGGGGTCTGGGAACCGTAAATGAAGGACAGGCCACCCTCGGTAGCGAGCGCGACACCCATGTCGACGCCCGAGACGGACTGCATGATGGCGGAAACCATGGGGATGTTCAGGGTGATTGCCGGCTTCTCACCGCGCTTAAAGCGGGTTAGCGGCGTCTTAAGAGAGACGTTGTTGGGGATGCACTGCGAGGACGAGTAACCAGGGACCAGCAGATACTCCGAAAACGTGTGGGACTCACCGGGAAAGAACGTAGCCATGTTTCTCCTTTTTCCATGCGACCGGTCGGCTGCAGGCCTCGTAGGACCCAGCCCAACCTTGGGCGCCCAATACTGGGGAAGTATCTTAACGCACTTTGACTGCTACAATGCATGATTTAAGAAGAGCACACGAGGGTTTGACGCAGGCATTGTGTTTACCCAGCAAACACTTTAGCGGGGAGACGTGGAGCACATGGAGTACAAGACGACGGCAAAGCTGGTCATTCAATCGTGCGACAAGGATTTGCCGGGCGTGTTCGGCCACGGCTGCGTCTTGCTGCTGCAAGGTATCGCCCGCGAGCACTCGCTTAACCGGGCCGCCAAGAGCATGGGCATGGCATATTCCAAGGCATGGCGCATTGTGAACGAAGCCGAAGGCCAGCTGGGCTGCAAGCTCATCGAGCGCGACGGCGCCCGCGGATCCACGCTTACCCCCGCCGGCGAGCGAGCCATAGCGGTCTATGAGGAGCTGCAGGCAGAGATCAACAACGTCATTGCCACCAAAGCAAACGACCTCATCGCCAGCATCAACGCAAAGTAGACTATCTGGGCTGATTATTGGTCCCCCACACTAACGAATTAAGACGCGCGCCATAAAATGCGCCCATTTACTACGTTTAGTTGAGTACCCTCGCCCACCTCAGATTTCGTGAAAACAAAACCGCTGGTAGACAGCTTGCCATTTTTCAAAGATGGCGGGTATGGTTGACCCCTAGGGGTTAAACGTAGTAAATAGGCCGTTTTCGTGACACAGACCCAATACTAGCTACTTGCGGAGGGCGGTGTCTAGGGTGGCAGCCACTACCAGGGGATCATCAGTGCCAGCGAAGAGGCGGATGGTGCTCCCCTGCTTGCCTCGCGGAGCAGAGAGGCGCGTCGTTGCGCCGCCGGCGGGTGATGCGCGGAATTCGTCCGGCAGCTATCAAACAGCTCGAAGTCCTTGGTGAACAGACGGATGTGCCG
>CABMPS010000267.1 GCA_902388545.1 uncultured Collinsella sp. | reverse complement strand
CCGGAATGCGAATAAAGAAGATTTTTATGAAGTGTGCATCCCGCTAACGCTACGCACCGTCAGATGAACGATGAGGAGCTCATCGCCTGCGGCATCTCCGCCGACATGGTGCGCCTGTCGTGCGGCCTCGAGGACACGGCCGATCTGATTGCCGACCTTGAGCAGGCGCTCGAGCAGTGCTAGGCTAGCTTCCCGTATGAAGCGACGGAGCCTCTTGGGGTTCCGGTGACATATAGTTCCGATTCCGTAGGCGGGACCCCAATCGCGACTGTTCGCAGGCGATTGGGGCCCCGTTTTTGCGTTGGGCCACTCGAAAGGATGGATATGGAGAAAACCGCAGAGCAGCTGCGCCGCGAGCACCTTGCCCTTGAGGGCGACACCCATGGCAAGAACAAATGGGCGATTCTGTTTACCGTGCTCATCATGACGTTTATGTCGTGTCTGGATTCGACCGTCGTGACCGTGGCGTTGCCCGTGATGCAAAAGGAGCTGGGCGTGGGCCTCGACCGCATCCAGCTGGTGAGCTCGGTGTACCTGCTTGCGACATGCGTGGCTATGCTGCCGTTTGGCCGCTTGGGCGACGTGCGCGGCAAGGTGGGCGTATTCCAGCTGGGCGTAATCGTTTTTACGGCCGGCTCGCTGCTTTGCGGCCTTTCGAGTTCGCTCGAAGTTCTTATTCTGGCACGCATTGTGCAGGGCGTCGGCTGCGCGGCGGCCATGGCTAACAACATGGGTATCATCACCGAGTCGTTTCCGGCGCGCGAGCGCGGTCGTGCCATGGGTATTCTCGCGACCTTCGTGGCCCTCGGCATGATGTGCGGCCCCGTGCTCGGCGGCATGCTGGTGGCAAGCTTTCCCTGGGAGAGCATCTTCCTCATCAACCTGCCCATTGGCGTCATCTCGTTTATCGTGGGACTCTATACACTACCGCATGTTAAGCCGGAGGCCGGCGAGCGCCCCATGTCCCTGGTTGAGGCTGCTCGTCGCTGCTTTGCAAATTCGGCCTTCACCATCAACCTTGCTTGCATGCTCATCGTGTTCGTTGGTATTGGCGCATCCGAGTTTATCCTGCCGTTCTATTTTCAGGACGCTCACGGCTTTGGTTCCGACATCTCTGGACTACTCTTTTTGGCGCTGCCGATGGTGAATGCCTTTATCGGCCCGCTTTCGGGTACGGTTTCGGACCGCGTTGGCTGTGAGGGCCCCACGGCGGTGGGCCTGGGTGTGTACGTGTGCGGTCTCTTTGCGGTAAGTACGCTCGACGAGCACTCTTCCATCCCTGTGATCGTGTGCTGTGTCGCGTTTATGTCGTGCGGAACGTCGATTTTTCAGAGCCCCAATAACTCGCTGTACATGGGCTCGGCTCCGCGCAAAGCGCTCGGCTTTGCTGGCAGCCTGGGTAGCCTGGCGCGCTATGCGGGTATGGCAGTGGGCATTACGGTGGCGTCGAATATCCTGTATGGGCAGATGAGCGTGGCGATGGGCGAGGCCGTGACCAGTTTTGTTGCAGGCCGTCCGGATGTGTTCCTGTTTGGTTTTCGTTCGGTGTTCTATGTGTTGATGGCCGTGGCAGCCGTGGGCTTTGTCCTCTCGATGGTTCGTTTGGTGAGGATGCGCGCCCGCCATTAGCGTGTTGGGAGGCTGCCTGCCACGTATTCGCGCCGTCTCAAAAAACTGGTTTGTGGTGCGATGCGGCTTGTGGGACGGGCGGGGGTCGGTCCGTGGTAGACTATCGAACAACGTTTATTAATCGCGCGGTATCGTTGCGCGAGAAGGGGTTGCGCCATGCAGGAGCTTGAGGATCGTATTCGCCATGACGGCATCGTAAAGGCCGGTAACGTCCTTAAGGTTGATGCCTTCCTCAACCACCAATGCGACGTTGAGCTGTTCGACCACATGGGCGCCGAGTGGGCCCGTCTGTTCAAGGATGTCGAGATCAACAAGATCCTGACGATTGAGGCTTCGGGCAT
>CABMPS010000266.1 GCA_902388545.1 uncultured Collinsella sp. | reverse complement strand
TCGTCGCCGCCCGCAAAGGAGCGCGTGCACCAACCCGCGAGCGTCGACGTGTCGTGAGTCGATGTGTACAGGATCTTGCCGGGCGTAGGGTGCACGCCGCAACGAACGTCGTAATCGCTAAACTCCAGTACGTCCATACCGGGGAAGCCGCAAGTCGAAGCCATGGCGCGAACGCCGGGCGTCAGGTAGCCCAGGTCCTCGGCGATAAAGTTGAGCGGCCCCAGCTCGTCATAGGCGGTCTGGAACAGGTCCTTGCCCGGGCCTGCCAGCCAACGCCCGTCGGCGCAGGCCTTACCCGCGGGAATGCTAAAGTAGCTGTGGAAGCCCAGGAAGTGATCCAAGCGCACGCGGTCGTAGAGCGAAAACGCACGACGTAGGCGATCCATCCACCAGCTATAGCCGTTCTGCTTCATGTGGTCCCAGCGGAACGTCGGGTTACCCCACACCTGGCCCTCGGGCGCAAAGTTGTCGGGCGGCGCACCGGAGATCTCGATTGCCTTACCGGTATCGGACAGCCAGAAGTTCTCGGGTTCGCTCCACGCATCTGCCGAATCGTCGGACACGTACATAGGAATATCGCCGATGACCTCGATGCCCTTCTTGTGCGCATAGTTCATAAGCTCGCACCAAGCCAGGTCAAAGCGGTACTGCATGTACGCCTGAAGCTCGGCCTCGTCGTGGAAACGCTTATCGTCGATCAGATGCTCGTTGTAGCGCGCAACATCTGCCGGCCAATCGTGGCGCGATTCGCCCTCAAAGTATTTTTTGACGGCCATATAGACGCAGTACTTCTCGAGCCAATCGGCATTGCGATGTTTAAACGCGGTGTACAGCGGATCGGCATCCTCGCCGCCACGGGCCTTCCAGGTCTCAAAGTCGGCGGCTAGCTCCTTGTGACTCTCGGGCAGCAGGTCGATATTGCCAGCAAAAGCCGAGGGCCCGGCATAGGGGGAGCGGAAGAAATCCGTCGGGTTGACGGGCAGGACCTGCCAGTAGCGCATGCCCATAGCGGACAGATGGTCGATAAAGCGACGCGTTGGTGCGCCGATCGTGCCGGGCTTGCCGTCATCGGTCGGTACCGAGGTGATATGGCACACAACGCCTGCGCCGTGATCGAGCGGCTCCTGCAGGCGCTGCTCGGCATGATGATAGATGATCGACGAGCCCAGCGGATACAAATCGAGCGTGACCGTGCCGTTGTGGATCTCGCACTCATGACCGCTGATCACGTCACTCGCGCATTCGGCGAGCGCCGGAATCGTCACGCGGTGCGAATTGCGCAGACTACGGTTGATGATAACCGTCGCGGACTCGCCATCCTTGCCCGTGCGGTTGTATGCTAGCACCTCGTCGTTGAGCGCGAAGGCCCTGATCTCGCCGTCGATCATAAACGGCAGTGCGCGGCGTACGGCGGAGGCGTTTTTGACAATAGCCAGCGTGTCGAAGTCGTGCAGTTGGTCCTTGGTCGGCAGGGTGCGGCGGTTGCCCGGATCGGTTAGACCCTCCAGGCCGTATTCGTCGCCGTAGTAGATCGAAGGCACGCCGGGGAAGGTCATCTGCATGAGCGTGGCGAGCCAAAAACGGCTCTTGGCCAGGCCCATCGAGTTCTCGTCCAGGCGCCATTTGCTGCGCTCGCACTCGGGCAGCTGCGACTCGTCGGGGCCGCCGCCGAGCACCGAGATAATGCGCGGACGGTCGTGGCTCGAAAGCAGATTAAGTGCGCAGGACAGGGCCTCACGCGGATAGTTCTCGCGCAGGGTCTCGATATCCTCGGCTGCCTGGTAGGCGTTCTTGTAGCCCATCAAAAAGCCGATGACCATGTCGCGGAAGGGATAATCCATAGCCGAGTCGAGCTCTGAGCCTTGCAGATAGCGACGCAGATGGCCGTAGCTGATCTTGTTGGAGGCGTCTTCCCAGACTTCGCCGAGCAACAGTGCATCAGGCTTTTCGGCAAGTACTGCCTTCTTGAT
>CABMPS010000265.1 GCA_902388545.1 uncultured Collinsella sp. | reverse complement strand
ATAATCTGCTGTGCCTTGGTCTTCGTCATGGTCGATTTGCTCCTTGCTGGGTTGATCGCAAAATCGTACAGGCTCTCTCCAGTATGCCACCTGCCGCTAGGGCTGGTAAAGTTGCCGTTTGCCGCTTGGGGTTTTGTTACAAGGGCGGGGGAGTACACTCGGGGGTGTTGAATTTCCTGCCAGAGATGGGGATGCCCATGCAACATATCGATCGGATTATCCGCTCCAAGAACGTCTTTACCGCGCAAGACGGCATCGATACCGCCCGCGAGCTGGCGATTGCCATCGCAGGCGACCGTATCGTCGCAGTCGGTGCGCCCGATGACGTGATTGCCGCCGCGCCTGCCGCCACGCCGGTTATCGACTACGGCGAGCAGTTTGTCTGCCCAGGTTTCCATGACGCTCATCTGCACTTCTTCCATACCTCGGTCGGCTCCTCGCCGTACATGCTCATGGATATGGGCACGTCCGAGGCGGCGTTGGTGCAACACGCGCTCGAGTTTTCCCAGGACCTGCCCGACGACGCTTGGGTTGTGACGCAGGGCTGGCGCGACTACCGTTGGGACCCGCCCGAGCATCCTACCAAGGCGTCGCTCGATGCGGCATTCCCCGATCGCCCCTGCGTTATGTATTCGGGCGACGGCCATACGCTGTGGCTCAACAGCCGCGCACTCGAGGCGCTCGGCGTCACGCGCGACAGCGAGCCGCCAGCGGGCGGTGGCTACGACAAGGACGCAAGCGGCGAGCTCACGGGCATTGCTCACGAGGCGGCTGCCATGCAGCTGCTACCGCGCTGCCTTGAGTGGCTGGGGGAGGATCGCATTGCAAGCGCTTACGCCGATCAAATGAGGCGTATGGCCGAGCAGGGCATCACCTCGATATGCGATATGTCGCTCATGCCCATGCCGGGCTGCGACTTTATTCGCGATGATGTCTACGGCAAGCTACAGGCAGCCGGCAAGCTGGGCATCCGAGCCCATCTGTTCCCCACGTTGCTGGATGACCAATCGCGCTTAGAAGAACTGCAGACCCGCTACGCGAACAACGCGCTGCTCTCGGCGCCTGGTTTTAAGCAGTTCTTCGACGGCGTCTCGAGCGAGCACACGGCATATCTCACCGAGCCCTATACCAATCCGCGCTTCCCGGGCGATCAAGGTCGCCTGACGGTTCCTGCCGAGCGCATGCGTAAGCTGGTTCTGGCGGCTGCGGAGCGCGGCCACACTGTGCGTATCCACGTCATCGGCGACGGTGCGATTCATGCCGCGCTGGATATCTTCGAGGAGGCCGCCGACCTGTACGGCCTGCCCCAGCACGGCCATAACACACTCGAGCATCTGGAGAACCTCCTGCCCGAGGACATCGACCGCCTGCGCAAGCTCAACGTGGTCGCCTCGAGCCAGCCCTGCCACATCACGCTCGATCCGGGTGGCCCAGAGCGCGACCTTGGCCTGGAGCGAAGCCGAATCATGTGGCCGTTCGCAACCTATAAGCAGCGCGGCATCCGCCAAGCCTTCGGTACTGACAGCCCTATCACGTCCGTTACCAGCATGAACGTGCTCTACACGGCTATTACGCGCCAAGACCCCAAAAGCCACTGGCCCGAGGGCGGCTGGCTGCCGAGCGAGCGCATCGATGCGGCAACGGCCCTGCGCAACTACACCCTGGGCAGCGCCTACGCGGCAGGCGACGAGCAAAACCTCGGCAGCCTGGAACCCGGCAAATACGCCGACCTGGTAGTCCTGGACCAAAACCCACTCACCATCGACCCCCAAGAGCTGCAAGCCACCAAGGTTCAGGCCACCTACCTGGCGGGCAACTTAATCTACGAGCGCTAACCTCATACCCCACTCATAAGGGGCACGTTTCAGCAACGTGTCCCTTTCTTATTCGCACCATCCGCATCGCCATTTTGCTGCACTGACTTTTCTGAATGCCGGGTCCGAATTAGTTAACCTGGCTCCCGTGTGGCTCCGGAGGGGCGGGGCATAAGGTTTATC
>CABMPS010000264.1 GCA_902388545.1 uncultured Collinsella sp. | reverse complement strand
ACGTCGAGCACATCGCCCTCGGAAGACACGCCATCGACCTCGTGAATACCCACCGTAAGCAAGGAAGAGCCACGGCTTACCAGCGCCTTCGCAGCACCATCATCGACCGTCACCGAGCCATGTGCCTTGTCACCCAGCGCGATCCACAGCTTGCGCGGCGCAATGTCCAGGCGCTCCGCCGGCGGATCGAACAGCGTGCCCACGCTCTCGCCGCGGGCGAGGCGCACGAGTGCATCGGGCTCCTCACCCGAGCAAATCACGCTCTGAATGCCCGCCGTCATCAGGATGCGGCTCGCGCGAATCTTGGTGATCATGCCGCCCGTGCCCACCGAGGTCGAAGAATCGCCCGCCGAGGCGATAATCTTGGCATCGATCTTATGCACGACAGGAACAAACTCGGCCGTGGGGTCCTCATGCGGATTGGCAGTATAAAGGCCATCGATGTCCGAGAGCGTCACGCACAGATCGGCAGAAACCAGGCAGCTCACAAGCGCCGCCAGTGTGTCGTTGTCGCCAAACTTGATCTCATCGACGGTAACGGTATCGTTCTCGTTGACGACCGGCACCACGCCAAGCTCCACGAGGCGCAACAGGGCGTCGCGCGCATGCAGGTAGGACGTGCGACGGGCCGTGTCGTGGCGCGTGAGCAGTACGAGCGAGGTGAGCAGGTCACGCGCATGAAACTCCTCGTCGTAGGCCGACGAGATGATGCACTGACCAGCCGAGGCGCAGGCCTGCAGGCTCGGCAGGTCGCCGACCGGCTTGCGGTCGAAGCCCAACACGGGATAGCCACAGGCGATAGCGCCCGAGCTCACCACGACCAGGCGCCAGCCAAGCTCGCGCAGCGCTGCGGCCTGGTCGGCAAGTCCGCCGATAAAGGCGCGGTTGACCTTGCCGTCGGCGCCCACCACCGTGGACGAACCGATCTTTACCACCATCGTTTTATAAGAAGTCGTCATACGTTAAACCAATCGAATGTTCAGCGAACGGACGAACCAAGGGAGCGTGACTCGCCCCTACCGCCCAAGGAATTAGTGAGCCCAGGGAAAGGCAGAAGCCGCGGCCATGTTCTTACGCACGAGCTCGTCGCGCACCTGAGCCAGGCCCTGCTCCATGCCCACCACATAGGTCTGCGGGTACAGGAAGCGCTTGAAAGCTGCGTCCAGATGATCGAGCGCCCAAGCACAGCGCTCGCGCGCGTCCTGGATGCTCTCACGCGGAGCCACCGCACTGCCATCGCGCACGATCGGCACCAACAGCTCGCGATACTCAAGTTCGGACACGTCGGTCACCAGGGCGGCATCGTTCACGGCTACGAGGGTATTGCCGCGCGCGGCGCCCTCCCCCGCCAGATGGTCCTCGTCGTAGATCATGTCGCAGACCGGGCCGCCAAAGCCGTCGTAATAACGGCGCACGCGTTGCACACCCGGGATCGTGCGCTTGTAGGGCTGCTCGGAGAGCTTGACAACCGGCGTCCATGGATCTGCCTCGCTCGCACGGCGGGCGGAAAGCTTGTACACGCCGCCCAGCGCCGGCTGGTCGTAACAGGTCGCAAGCTTGGTACCCACGCCAAAGCTGTCGATGGGCGCGCCCTGGTCGAGCAGCGACTGAATCGTGTACTCATCCAGATCGTTGGAAACCGAAATCCCCACATAGGGCAGGTCCTCGGCATCAAAACGGCCGCGCACATACTTGGAGAGCTTGGCGAGGTCGCCGGAGTCGATGCGAATGGCCGACAGGCGCTCGCCCACCGCTTCCATCTCCTTGGCAACCGTAATGGCATGTTCACAGCCCTCGCGCACGTCATAGGTGTCGATGAGCAGCGTACAGTTCTTGGGGCTCGACTTGGCAAAGGCGCGGAAGGCCTCGAGCTCGGAATCGAAGCTCATCACCCAGCTGTGCGCATGCGTGCCAAAGACGGGAATACCGTAGCGGCGGCCGGCGAGCACATTGGACGTAGAGGAGCAGCCGGCAACGTAGCTCGCGCGCGCGACGGCCAAG
>CABMPS010000263.1 GCA_902388545.1 uncultured Collinsella sp. | reverse complement strand
GCTTCTCCTCGACCTTGTGCTCGATCGGCTGACCATGGCAGTCCCAACCGGGGACGTAGGGAACCTCATAGCCCTGCATCATCCAGTAGCGGTTGATCATGTCCTTGGAGATCTTATTCATGGCGTGGCCGATGTGGATCGGACCGTTGGCGTACGGAGGGCCGTCGTGCAGCACGAACTTCTTGTGACCCTCGTTCTTCTTCAGAACCTGCTCGTAGACCTTGTTGTCCTGCCAGTCCTTGAGTCGCTTGGGCTCGGACTTGGAAAGACCGGCACGCATGGGAAAACCGGTCTTGGGCAGATTCATCGTCTGCTTGTACTCGTTTGCCACGGTACCCCTTTCATGTCGTGGGCGCGCACGCCCTCTGGGCACCAAAAAAGCGCCCGTCCCTACAAGCTGGGACGAAGCGCCACAAACGGGCTGCACGCCCGCAAAAGCTCTTCGCTTAACCACCCAGCTTAGATGCCCTCGCCCGCGTATTCGCGCGCTCGCATCCGTTACTCGGCTGGTCTGTATCGACGACCATCTCGGCGATGTCTACTAAGACGAACCTACGCGGCACGTCCGTTGGGACCGCAGCTCCGGGGTGATTTTCATCGGTCGCATGCACGGGTTCTCAGCGCTCCCCGCTCTCTGTAGCATGCGGACGGCCGACTACTCGTCCCCATCAACGCTTATGCGGAGTATGCTAGCACGTTCCGCACCGGCGAAAAACCCTCAACACTGGTTTTATACGTTCGAAATTTCTTGCGGCCGTGGACCTTCTCTTGGAGCAAAATACCTGTAAGCACTTTATCGAACGAAAGAAGATTGCTATGCGCACGATCGGAATGAGCGACTATACCGTTGGCGAAGACTGCTTTGACGAGCTGCACGGCGCGTTGGCCGAGTACGGAGCAACCAAGGTCGCCATCATTGGTGGTAAACGAGCACTGGCCGCAGCACTTCCCGGTATCGAAGCTGCGCTGGCAGGTACCGACGTCGAGATTCTGGAGACGCGCGTCTACGGCACCAACAGTACGCGCGCAAATATCGCCAAGGTCGTAAACTCCCCTGCCTGCCAGGAAGCTGACGTGCTTATCGCATGCGGCGGCGGCAAGGCGCTCGACACCGTGAAGACCGCAGCTATCGAGCTCAAGAAGATTGTCTTTACGGTACCGACGATCTGTTCCAACTGCTCCGCCGCGACCGCCATTGCCGTTGTCTACAACGACGACGGCTCGCTCGAGGGCTATTCGTACCCTAACCGACCTGCGCACATCTTCATCAACCCCAAGATCATCGCCGAGGCTCCGGCGGAGTACTTCTGGGCCGGCGTGGGTGATGCCCTGTCCAAGCAGCCCGAGGTCGAGTACGCCACGAGCGCCGGCAACCTGGAGCACACGGCAGGCCTTGGCCTAGCACTCGCCCACACCTGCTCCGAGCCGCTGTTTACCTTTGGCGTCCAGGGTCTTGAGGACGTGCGCCAGGACCAGTCGACCGATGCCGTCAAGCAGATCGCGCTCGACATCGTGGTCAACACGGGCTACGTCTCCAACCTGACCAACCAAAACGATTACTACTACAACTCGAGCGTGGCGCACGCGTTCTACAACGCTTCCTGCAGCATTCCGCGCGAGGGCTCCTACCTGCACGGCGAGGTCGTAAGCCTGGGTGTGCTGGTACTGTTCGCCTATACGGGCGATACCGAGAACCTTGAGCGCTACGCCGCCTTTAACAATCAGATGGGCCTGCCCGTGACGCTTGAGCAGGTCGGGCTTTCCGAGGCTGATATCCCTGCCCTGTGCGAGTACGCGCACGCCACCAACGAGTGGAAGCAGGGAAACCCCGAGCCCTTCACGGACGAAAAATTCGCCGCCGCCATCAAGGCCACCGACGCTTACGGCCACACGCTCTAGGACTGACCCAAAACCACCACAAATGGGACGGGCACCTTTCTGGTGGTTTTTTATTGATCCAGCATTCAGTTCGTACTCGAACCCGATTCTTTACGAGAAAGGGTTCGGGTACG
>CABMPS010000262.1 GCA_902388545.1 uncultured Collinsella sp. | reverse complement strand
CACAGAAAACGCTTCCAAGCGCAAGACCTATGTAAAGCTCAAGGCCGAAATGACCAAGCTCTACGCTCAGCGCAAGGACCTGGATATTGAGCTCGACGATCTCAACACCACCGAGATCCAGACCAATAACGCCATTGAGGCCGCTAAGAAGCGCCACGTCGACGGCTCTGACTATCGCGAGGTTCAGGACCTGGAGAACGAGCTCGCCACCCTGGCCAAGCGCCTGGACAAGATCGAGCACACCCGCAAGGACGTCGTAGTCGCCCACAAGGAGGCGCTCGACCGCGAGGCTCGCGCACAGGCAATCATCGCCAAGTTCGAGGAGGGCGTGAAGGCCGACACCAAGGCCGCCCGCGCCAAGGCAGCCGACCTCCAGGCCCAGATCGATGCCGCCACCAAGGAGCGCACCGCGCTGGCCGCTACGCTGCCCACCGACGTGCTCAGCGACTACGAGCGTCTGCTCAAGCAGTTCCGCGGCTTGGCCGTCGAGACCATCCAGGGCAACATCCCCACGGTCTGCCACACCGCGCTGCAGGCATCGTCCATGAGCGACCTCAACCACGACGGTAGCGAGATTACGCACTGTCCGTACTGCCACCGCCTCCTGGTGCTCCCGAGTAAGGAAGCCTAGCGATGACGGCGGCATCCAACAATTCAATGCAACTTGAGGGAAAAACGATCCTGCTGGGCATTACCGGCGGGATCGCCGCCTATAAGTCGTGCAATATCGTGCGCCTGCTGCAAAAGCGCGGCGCACGTGTCAAAGTCGTTATGAGCGAGCATGCCACGGAGTTTGTGGGGCCGCTTACCTTCCGCGCGCTCACCAACGAGCCGGTCGCGGTTGGGCTATTCGACGATCCTTCCGACCCCATCCACCACATTTCGCTGGCGCAGGAGCCCGATCTGGTGGCCGTGGCGCCCGCGACGGCCAATATCATCGCCAAGATGGCCAACGGCATTGTCGATGACCTGATTTCTACGACGCTACTCGCCACGCCGCGACCCATTGTGATCGCGCCGGCCATGAACAATGGCATGTGGAAGGCGCCGGCAACCCAGGCCAATATGGCCACGCTGCGCGACCGCGGGGTGCACGTGGTTGGGCCCGGTAGTGGCTACCTTGCTTGCGGCGACGTAGACACGGGCCGCATGAGCGAGCCCGAGGACATCGTCGAAGCCATCTGCGAGGTGCTCAATCCCGTGCCGCAAGACCTGGCGGGCAAGCGCATCGTCATCACTGCCGGTCCTACGCACGAACCGATCGACCCCGTGCGTTTTATTGGAAACCGATCGTCGGGCAAGATGGGCATCGCCCTGGCGGGGAAGGCCGCTCGCCGCGGTGCCGAGGTCACGCTCGTGCTGGGACCGACATCGCTCGATGTTCCCCGCGGCGTGGCGTGCGTAAGCGTGCAGACCGCCGCAGAGATGCTGCAGGCGGCGCTGAGCGCCTTCCAGACGGCCGACGCTGCCATTTGCGCCGCCGCCGTCGCCGACTACACGCCGGCGGCCCCGGCGGACCATAAGCTCAAAAAGGCCAACGAGCGCCTGGATCGAATCGAGCTCGTCGAGACCGTTGACATCTTGGCCGAACTCTCACGCCAAAAGGGCGATCGCCTCGTAATCGGATTTGCTGCCGAGACCGATAACGTCGTCAAGTACGCCGAGCGCAAATTGGCACGCAAAGGCTGCGATGCCATTATCGCCAACGATGTCTCACGCGCCGATTCGGGCTTTGGAACCGATACCAACAAGGCCTGGATTGTGAGCACAACGGGTACGAAAGAACTTCCCGTTCTAACAAAACCCCAGCTCGCAGATACAATTTTGGACTTGCTTCAAAATTTATAAAAAAGTTCTTGCACAAGTCTAAAGTTTCGGGTTAATATACTCCCTGTTGCGAGCGAGAGCAGAGCAACAAACAAAAGCTTCGGGACGTGGCGCAGCTTGGTAGCGCACTTGACTGGGGGTCAAGGGGTCGCTGGTTCGAATCCAGTCGTCCCGACCAGAAGTTTGCAGGTCAGGCA
>CABMPS010000261.1 GCA_902388545.1 uncultured Collinsella sp. | reverse complement strand
GGCCTTCGTCTTGCGCAGGACTGTGGAGCAGGGAACCTTATATGCCTCCGCCCGGACAGACGTTTCAGTTATGAACTCGCAGCTAGTCGCTACTTGATCTTGGTCGTGCCCGGCGCCAGGTTGGGGTCGGTTTCGTTGGCCTCGGTCTGGAAGTGCTCGGTATATACGTTCTTGCCGTCGCGGAACATCTCGTAGTACTGCATCTTGGCGTAATCCTCGCGCGCCTTGGTGGCGGCTGCGGCAGCGGCGTCGTCACCGGTGACGTTGGAGGAGAGCGCCCAGCGCAGGCTGGCGTCCTCGTAGCCCACCGAGTTGATGGCGGGCAGCGACTCGCGCAGCGTCATGTGCGCCTTCTGGTAGTCGGTCAGCGGGGCGCCGATCAGCTGCATAAGCTGCGTGGACAGGTAGTTGGTGGACAGGTCGTCGACCTCGCTCGTCTGGTCGCAGCCGGCAACGTCGTAGTTGGCCCAGATGATGTAGTCGGTCTGCCACAGACGCTCCTGATGCGTGGCGTCGTCCTCGCCGGTAAACCACTTATCGTTGAACTTGGACGGGAAGAACGGCTGGTGGTCGCCCCAGAACACCACGACCACCTTACGGTCGAGCTTGCTCAAGGCGTTGAGGAAGTAACGCAGCGCTTGGTCGGACTGCTCGATGCACGAGACATACTCGTCGACATCGGAGAGCGTGCCGTCCTCGACGGTCTTGGCGTCCAGGTCGATCGTGTCGATGTTCAGGTGCATCTGCTTGTCGACCGGCAGCAGACCCGTGTCGTAGCCCGAGTGGTTCTGCATGGTCACATCGAAGATGAACTGCGGGTCGGCGTTCTGGTCGAGCAGCTCCAGAATCTTGTCGTAGGTTGCCTGGTCGGTCACCATGCCGCGCAGGGTATCGGCGCCTTGGAAATCGTTGATGGACAGGAACTGGTCAAAGCCAAAGTCCTTGTAGACGTTCTCGCGGTTCCAGTTGGTCGCGTGGTTGGGGTGCATGGCTGTGGTGGAATAGCCGAGCGATTTGAACTGCTCTGCCAGGTTCCCGGTCGTCTCCATGTTGTAGATGGTGTAGGGGTACACGCCCGAACCCAGGTTGGCCATGGAGTTGCCGGTCATAAACTCAAACTCGGTATTGGCCGTGCCGCCGCCGTAGGCGCTCACATAGAGCTTGCCGCGGCTGAGACAGTTGGACAGGTTCTTAAAGTACTGCGGGCCCTCGTAGCCGGCGCGCATGTTCTGATAGATTGACAGGTCCGAGAAGGTCTCGTTCATGATGGCGATGACCGTGGGCTTCTCGCTGTCGAATTGCTCCTTTGCGGCGGCGCGCTCGTCGCTCTTGGCCGCGTCGGACTTGTCGTAGGCCTTGGCGTACTTTTTGAGCGTGGCCTTGGCATCGTCGACGGAGTAGTCGGCGGGTTTGGGCGGCTTAATGGACTGCGCCGCACTAATAAAGGCAGGCAGGTAGCCCTCGCGCCAGTAGCTCTCGAGCGGACGCCAGGTGTAGACGGTGATGCCGAGAGTGTTGTAGTAGTCGATGAGCGTGACATGCGCGGTCACGCCGCCCAGGCACAGCACCGCCACGAGCAGGTTGGTGAGCAGCATGCGCTTGGCGTTGGCGGCGCCCTTCTGACGGTGCGGTGCCACCAGGCCGGCGTACTCACATAGCAGCATGGCGATGGCGGTAAAGCCCATGGACAGCACGCAGAACAGCGAGATGGAGAAGGTGTAGCCGTTGCCGGCGACCGCGGCGGCGGTGGAGATGGCCGAAAGGTCGCCCGGCTGGATGGGCATGGATTTAAACGTGATGACGAAGAACTCGGCAATGCCCAGGATAAAGAGGGCAAAGGCCAGGACGGCGGGAGCTGCGCCGTGGCGCTGGAATAGGAAGAACAGCCCGACCATGAGCGTGGTGATGATGGCCCACTCGAGCAGGATGCACAGGGGGTAGACCCAGGTAAAGTCGTGGTTGGACGAGACCTCCATGCCCAGCAGCGCAAAGACGCCGGCGAGCAGCAGCGCTGTCTTTACCGCATTCATACGG
>CABMPS010000260.1 GCA_902388545.1 uncultured Collinsella sp. | reverse complement strand
TGGCTTTGCCAGAAGTCGCGCCAAGAAAACAGCTCCGGGGGACGGGGCTTCCTTCGTTTAACGCCGCAGGGTTACGAGTCTGAATTAAGATGGCTACTGGCTTTGCCAGAAGTCGCGCGACGGAATCAGCTCCGGGGAAACGGGGCCTCCTTTGTTAACTTGCTACAGGGTTACTGGTCTGATTTTAGTTATATGGTTACCGTTCAGCGGTGTTGATGGCTCCCTTGTTGGGGCTTTCTTTTTATCTCGCTACAATGGGCTTCAAGCGTTCTAGTGACTTGGAGTTTTGGTATGGCTGTTATTAATGTGCTGCCTTCGGATGGGAAGGTTATTGACGAGGGTCCAGTTGGTTGCTCTGCTGATGTTTGCTGTGATGACTTTCGTCATCTCGATGTTGGACTGCCGCCCGAGATTCTTCGTCTTATGGATGCCGGGTATTTGACGCAGGCTGTTGCTGCCTGCGATCGCCTTTTGGAGCAGAACTCCGAGCCTTCGCTGGCTGCTTGTGTTCGTGCCGAGCGGTATCGCATGCTCGAGACGCCGCTTCATTTTTCGGTGTCGCGCGACCAGGCTATTGCGATGATTCGCGAGGAGTGGCCAGAGTTTACCGAAGAGCAGTTTGATGACCTGATTAATCGTAAGCGTATTGACTGGCGCTTTATCGATGGCGAACTGTTCGTTCTCGACAACTTCCTCGATTCGCTTCGCGTATATCCCAAAGAGGTTCCCGGCATGCGGCCCGATTCTACGGACGGAATAGCACTGCGCAACGAGATGCTCAAGGAGATGGAGCCGCAAAACGGATTGGCTCGCGTCATTACGCTTAAAGCGTCCGTGTCTGTCCCCGGCGCTCTGGAAGGGGAGACCGTTCGCGCGTGGCTACCCGTTGCCGCCGCCTGTCGTCAACAGTCTCATATCGAGGTTCTCGATATGACGCCGGAGGGTGCTGTTGCCCCCGCGAATGCTTCGGCGCGTACCGCCTCGTGGTCTTCTTCGAGTGAGCGCTCATTCTCGGTGACCTATCGCTATCAAATTGATGCCGCTTATCGTGATGTCTATGGGGGTGCGCTTCCGGTGCATCCTTGCATGGACACGCCACTGCCCGTGGACACCTCCGAGGACCGTCCGCACATTGCATTCACGCCGTATCTACAGCAGCTGACAGCCCGTGTCATTGACGGGCTCGAGGATCCGCTCGATCGCGCCCGTGCTATCTATGATTACCTGACACAGCATGTCGACTATCGCTATCAGCCACCGTACCTGCTTTTGGGATCTATTGCCGATGACTGTGTGCACTCGCTCCGCGGCGATTGCGGCGTTATGGCGCTCACGTTTATCACCATGTGCCGCATTGCGGGCGTTCCTGCCCGTTGGCAGAGCGGCCTGTATGTTGCGCCCGATTCGGTGGGGCCGCACGATTGGGCTGAGTTCTATACTCCACAGACCGGTTGGCTTAACGCCGACGTATCGTTTGGTTCCTCGGCACGCAGGATGGGGGAGGAGTGGCGTCGTCGTCACTACTTTGGCAATCTCGACCCGTGGCGCATGGTGGCCAATAATCGATTCCAGGCTGAATTTGTGCCTGCTTTCGACGGCATGCGCGAGGACCCTTACGATAACCAGATGGGTGAGGCTTCGGTCGACGGTCGCGGATGCCGTCGGCGCGAGATGCTCCGCTCGGTCGAACTCATCGAAATGCTTGAAGTTCCATTTTCGGACTAATCAACAGAAAGCTGTGATAAACTAACTCACGCATTACGTGCCCGAGTGGCGGAATTGGCAGACGCAGTGGACTCAAAATCCACCGTTGGCAACAACGTGCGAGTTCGAGTCTCGCCTCGGGCACCATACATGCGAGTGAGCGTTCAAGGGGGTCAAGGCCACCTTTTTCGTGTACGTAATGTGATAACGCGCGGTACGTGTTATTATTCGCAAGGCGTTGTTCCCGCAATGCCCTAAAGAGGAACCCGAGGGCTCCCACCTTTTGGCGCCAATGAGCAGCTGACTGGTCATACAACTTAGATTCCCTTCCTCATAT
>CABMPS010000259.1 GCA_902388545.1 uncultured Collinsella sp. | reverse complement strand
CACCCCAAGGTGTTCATGCTGGGCCACACAGGGCGCTCGGGCGTGCCGTTCGATATCGACGAGGTGCTGTTGGCGGCTAAGGCCAAGCACAAGATTATCGAGATCAACAACCATAGTCTTGAACACGGTGTCGACACTGAGCATTGGGCCGTATGCCGCAAGATCGCCGAGCGCTGTGCCGAACTGGGCGTGGGCATTGGCGTGTCGACCGATGCCCACATTGGCATGGCCATTGGCAAGCTCGATCACGCGCGCAAGATGCTCGACGAGATTCACTTCCCGCTGGATTTGATCGTGACGCGCGACCGCGAGACGCTGCTGCGCGAGATGGCGGCAGCCGGCGTGTGTGACCTGCGCAAGGGGATGTAGCGGAGTTCATAAACCAAGCGAAGGGGGCGGTCCAGACGGGCCGCCCCCTTTCTTGTCTCGAAAATCTACCGGGGTGGATTAGCGGCGCTCGAGGACCGCTACGGTTTCGGTGTGGTCGGTATGGGGGAACATGTCGACGGGCGTGATCTTGAGCAGGCGATAGCCTCCGTCGAGGAGCTGGTGCAGGTCGCGCTCTTGGGTCACAGGGTTGCAGCTGATATAGGTGATGCGGCGCGGCTTGAGTGCGCAGGCGGCTTCGAGGAACTCGGGGGTGGAGCCGGCGCGCGGCGGGTCGATGGAAAGGACATCGATCCGCTCGTTGTTGTCGGCGGCGTCCAGGATGTAATCGGTGGCGTCGTCGGCCATAAACCAAGCGCTGCGGGTGAGGCCGTTGAGCTCGGCATTGCGACGTGCGTCGGCAATGCCCGCCGGGTTGCGCTCCACGCCGAGCAGCATAATGCCGATGCCCTTGTCCTGGGCATCCTTCACGGCGCACAGGCCGATGGTTCCGCTGCCGCAGTAAGCGTCCATAAGAATATCACCCTGCTGCAGGTCCATGCCGTCAATGGCAAGTCGATAGAGCAGCTCGGTTTGCTGCGGATTGGTCTGATAGAACGCGGTGGGGGAGATATCGAACTCGCAGCCGAGCAGCTGGTCGCGCATGCATTCGGCGCCATAGACGATACGAGTCTCCTCACCCAAGATGGCATTGCCGGGGCGACCGTTGATGTTCTGAGCGACGGTGACGATATGCGGATCGAGTGCGGCGACAGCCTCAAAGAACTCCTGCGCATGCGGCAGGTCGCGCTGAGCGGTCACGAGGGTGACCATAATCTGGTCGGTGCGCCAGCCGCAGCGAACGACGGCATAGCGAAGCAGCCCCAGATGCTTGTCTTCGTTAAAGGCAGGAATATGCAGACGTTCGGCCTCGCGAGCGATGCCGTTGAGAATCTGACGAGTGCCCGGCGCCTCGACAGGGCATTCAGGAACAGCAACGATCCTGTGCGTCCCACGTTCAAAAAAGCCGCAGCGGACAGCGCCCTCTTTGCCGGGAGCAAACGGAGTGGCAGCCTTATGACGAAAACCACGCGGAGCAGGATACTTGCCCGGGTCGCCCAGGGTAACACCCATACCGCGAATGGGGTCGACGCTAATACCCTCGCGCTCACAGAGCTCAGCAAACAGCTCCTCCATAGCAGCCTGCTTGGCCGCCAACTGCTTCTTATAAGGACGATTGAGCGCCGTGCACCCACCGCAAGCTTTCATGATCGAACAGGGAGACTTGGGGTCCACAACCTTACGCGCAGGCTGAGCCAAATCCTTGCGCGAGCCTTTGGAGCGAACGTGAGGCGCCTTATCCCCGCCCTGACGAGAGCCAGAACGCTTGGTCTTAACCTTGCCCTTCGCCGACTTACCCTTCGCATCCTGAGACGACTTGGATTTCGTAGAAGATTTTTTCTCCTCCGACCCCTCAGCCGCCTCGATCAAAGCACGACGAGCCTTACGCTCCGCACGAGATTCTGCCATCAATAACTCCACTAATTCATGAATTAAAAGCTGCAAGCATTGTACCGTGCCAAGCTAGTGGACGATATGCAAGCGGCCATTTCATGTCAGCGATAAGTCCAACGACGTTTGCCCGGCGCGGGCGGGGAGCGGCGCGGAATTAAGTTTATCGCGAGTT
>CABMPS010000258.1 GCA_902388545.1 uncultured Collinsella sp. | reverse complement strand
AACGGTTGATAATGGGACATCGCCCGCATCGTCCGCAGAACATCTACCGGCGGGTGTCTAACGAGGGGGTCCCTTTGGATATCATCGAGCTTTTAAAATCTGCCTTCATGGGCCTGGTCGAGGGCATCACCGAATGGCTGCCCGTTTCGTCGACCGGTCACATGATCTTGGTGGACGAGTTCGTCAAGATGAACGTGAGCGAGACGTTCTGGAACATGTTCCTGGTCGTGATTCAGCTTGGCGCCATTTTGGCCGTCTGTGTGCTGTTCTTCCATGAGCTCAATCCGTTCTCGCCCAGCAAGGGCAAGGAGGGCCGTCACGACACCTGGGTGCTGTGGGGCAAGATTGTGCTCGGTTGCATTCCTGCGGCGGCGATCGGCCTGCCGCTCAACGACTGGATGGAGGAGCATTTCTACAATGCTCCCGTCGTGGCGCTGGCGCTCATTGTGTACGGCGTGCTGTTTATCGTGATCGAGAACTGGCGCGCAAACAAGCGCGAGGAAATGGCCGTTGCCGGTTCGTTTGGTTCGCGTGCTGTGGTGTCGGGTGGACGTCCCGCCGGTGCGCACTTTGCGGCGCCCGCCACGGCTACCGCTGAGGATGAGGACGATGACGAGAACCTGGACTTTGGCTCCATCGCCACGCTCGAGGACCTCAGCTGGAAGACTGCGCTGGGTATCGGCTGCTTCCAGGTGCTTTCGCTGGTGCCTGGTACGTCTCGCTCCGGTTCTACCATCATCGGCGGCCTGCTTTTGGGCTGCACGCGCTCGGTGGCGTCTAAGTTCACGTTCTTCCTGGCCATCCCTGTCATGTTTGGCGCGAGTGCGCTCAAGCTGGTCAAGTACTTCATTAAGGGCGGCACGTTCGGCACCAACGAGATCGCCATCTTGGGCGTGGGCTGCGTCGTCGCCTTTGTGGTGTCGCTCATTGCCATCAAGTGGCTTATGGGCTTCGTTCGCCGTCACGACTTCAAGTGCTTCGGCGTCTACCGCATCATCCTGGGCATCGTGGTGCTCGCGTACTTCTTCGTTCTGGAGCCTATGCTCGGCCTGTAACTTGGTTGACGCTGCGCGGCGGCCAGAGCGACAACTTGTCATTCAAAGAGGGTGGCATGACCAAAAGGTCTATGCCGCCCTCTTTTTTGGGCGATGGGGCGGGCCTGACGGTGGCGCACGGAGTCGTGGTGTGATTTGCGTCGGTGTCCGCGCGGCTCGGTATACTGGTACAGCTCAAACTATGGCGCTGCCCGCAGGCGCGCCGTCCGTCAGATGAGGAGTCGCCCATGACCCAGCCCCTGCCCTGGGAAAAGAATGCTGCGGTACCCGTGCCGCCCGCGCCGGAACCCGTGCCACTCGATGCATACACCGCCCCCGCTGCGCCGGAGCCCGAGCTCGTTCCGCTCGACATCTACGACGCTCCTGCGCCGGCACCCAAACCCGCCAAGCCGCTCGTCGACATCGACAGCCTTAATCCCGCCCAGCGCGAGGCGGTCCTGACCACCGAGGGCCCGTTGCTGGTGCTCGCCGGCGCCGGCTCGGGCAAGACCCGCGTCTTGACCTTCCGCATCGCACATATGCTCGGCGACTTGGGTGTTAAGCCTTGGCAGGTTCTTGCCATTACGTTTACCAACAAGGCTGCGGCAGAGATGCGCGAGCGTCTGACGGCACTCATCCCCAGCGGCACCCGTGGCATGTGGGTGTGCACCTTCCATGCCATGTGCGTGCGCATGCTGCGCGAGGACGCCGATCTGCTGGGCTACACCGGCCAGTTCACCATCTACGATGACGATGACTCAAAGCGCATGGTGCGTGACATTATGCAGGCGCTCGGCATCGAGCAAAAGCAGTTCCCCATCAACATGATCCGCAGCAAGATCAGCTCGGCCAAAAACGCCATGATCGGCCCCGAGGACATGCTCAAGAGCGCCGATAGCCCCAATGACAAAAAGGCCGCGCAGGTCTACCTGGAGCTGGAGCGCCGCCTGCGCGCCGCCAACGCGATGGACTTCGACGACCTGCTCGTGCGCACGCTCGAGCTGCTGCGCACCCGCCCCGAGGTGCTC
>CABMPS010000257.1 GCA_902388545.1 uncultured Collinsella sp. | reverse complement strand
TCATGAATGCCTACCTGATCTTGGGGCTCAGCGGCCTGCGCAAGGAGGAGGCGCTGGCGGTGCGCCCGTGCGACCTCAAGGTCACCACGACCTACGACTTCGCCACTGGGCAGCCGACGGTCTCGGAGTACATCGAGGTCTGCCGCGCGTACACGGACGAGGACGGCGTGAAGGAGACCAAGAACGCCCATTCCGTGCGCACCGTGCCGGTTTTATTGGCGGGTCGAGAGCGCCTGCACCAGATCATGGACGAGCTGCGCCCGTCCATAACCGTCGAGGGCGGCACTTCGGTTACGGAGCAGGTGCGCGAATGGAGCGGGCAGCGCATCGTGAACATGCGCGGCGACAACCTCGTGCGCGCCTGGCGGCGCATGTGCGCACGCCATGACCTGCGGTATATCCCGCCCAAGGCCCTGCGCCACACGTCCGAGACCATCATGGCGGCGACCGAGGTCGACCCGCTGAGCATCATGGACCTGCACGGCCATACGGACCTGGGGACAGATTACCGCCATTACATCAAACCGGGTCTGGCGGAGCGCGAGAAGGCCGCCAGGCAGGTCGGGCGCGCGCTGCAGATCGTCGAGGGCGGCGGTGCGGACGGCGGTTTTAATGGCACCGGTCGCAGCGCCGAGACGCTCTAAAACGCCTTTTCTAGGTCCGTTACCTGCAAAATGCATAAAACGCCCCCTGCCGCGCATAAACGGCAGGGGGCGTAAAACGCGAACGGTAACGGACGGTTATGTTTTGGCGTCGCGGCAAACAAAAAAGGTCAGCGCCAAAGCGCTGACCTGTGCATTCTTTGGTGGGCCGTCAGGGGGTCGAACCCTGGACCTTGGGATTAAGAGTCCCCTGCTCTACCAACTGAGCTAACGACCCGATATCAACACGAAGCAAGAACTGGGGTGGGTAAAGGGACTCGAACCCTCGACCTACGGGACCACAACCCGTCGCTCTAGCCAACTGAGCTACACCCACCGTGTCCTGTGCGCTTCGCGCTCGACTATTATTGCAAGGAACGCCACGCGATGCAAGCCCCAATTTTCAAGAATTTTGAAAAGAGTTTTTCGAGACCATTTCGAGCAATTCCCACCGGTTTCATAGGAGTAAACTTGCCCCACTGCAAATGCTCGAAAGGACAAGCATGAAAGAACTCTCCAACCGTACGGCAACGTTTACCGATTCGGTCATCCGCCGCATGACGCGCATCTCCAATAAGTATGGCGCCGTCAACCTGTCGCAGGGCTTCCCCGACTTCGATCCCCCGGCGCAGCTGCTCAACAGCCTGAGCGCCATCGCCAGCGACCCCAAGCCGCTCTATCACCAGTACTCCATCACCTGGGGCTCCCAGGCCATGCGTGAGGCGCTTGCCGCCAAGCAGGAGCACTTTATGGGCATGCCGATCAACCCCAACGAGAACATCGTGGTCACCTGCGGCTCCACCGAGGCCATGATGGCCGCCATGATGACGGTCACAAACCCCGGCGACAAGGTCGTCATCTTCTCGCCATTCTACGAGAACTACGGCGCCGACACGATCCTCTCGGGTGCCGAGCCCATCTACGTGCCGCTTAACCCACCTGCGTTCGACTTTGACCGCGAGACACTCGAGGCGGCCTTCCGCGACAACGATCCCAAGGCCATCGTCCTGTGCAACCCTTCCAACCCCTGCGGCAAGGTCTTTACGCGCGAGGAGCTCACCTTAATCGCCGACCTCTGCAAAAAGTACGACGCCTACTGCATTACCGACGAGGTATACGAGCACATCGTCTACGCGCCCCACGAGCACGTCTATATGGCCACGCTGCCCGGCATGTTCGATCGAACCATCAGCTGCAGTTCGCTGTCTAAGACGTACTCCATCACCGGCTGGCGTCTGGGCTACACCATCCCAGATCACCGAGCGCATTAAAAAGGTCCACGACTTCCTCACCGTGGGTGCTGCCGCTCCCCTGCAGGAAGCTGTCGTCACCGCCCTCAAATTCGACGACAGCTATTACCAGGAGGTCCTCGACCTCTACACCGCCAAGCGCGACCTATTCTGTCAGGGGCTCGATAGCATCGGTCTTGAGCACAACGTGCCGCAGGGCGCCTACTAGGTGATGATGGATATCTC
>CABMPS010000256.1 GCA_902388545.1 uncultured Collinsella sp. | reverse complement strand
AAGACAAAGATGCCAAACGAGCCGGGCTCAAATGACTCGGTATGAGTCTCGCCGGATGCATTGTCCTTAAAGGTAATCGTCGTTGGCATCGCTTCGCCCGATAGCTCCACAATACTAGTTTGGTACCTAACTGTAATATTGTCCTTTGCGAGTACTTTCTGAACAACACCATCGGGCGCACGGAACTGGTCGCGGCGCAGCACGATGGTCACACTGCTGGCAATGTCTGACAGGAACAGCGCCTCTTCGCATGCCGAATTGCCACCACCGATTACAAAGACCTGTTTGCCACGGAAGAACATGCCGTCACATGTTGCGCAATACGAAACGCCACGACCGCGATACGTTTCCTCGCCAGCGAAACCCGCCGGACGTGGCATGGCACCCATGCAAGCGATAACGCTCGAGGCCGTCGTGTCGCCCATATCGTGATGCACCGTAAACAGCGCTGCATCGGCATCGTAATCGATACCCGTAACCATGCTCCATGTAACCTGTGCTCCCAAGCCCTCTGCATGCTGCTGAAAACGCTCGCCGAGTTCGGCGCCGCTCAAGAACGGAATGCCCGGATAGTTCTCGACCTCATTGGTTGTGGCGATTTGCCCTCCCGACATGCCCTGCTCAATCACGGTCGTCGTCAGGTTGGCACGCGCAGCATAAATGGCGGCAGCATAGCCCGCGGGGCCGCCACCGATAATCGCAACATCGATCGGCTTATCGGTAGTCATGAAGCGTCCTTTCGTCGAAACGTTGTCGTTCTTTGCGCTCGTACCCAAATTTACGTGAACGTGACACTCATGCACTACAATGATAAAACCGTATTACAAAGCTGAAGGGGAGTTATCGATGGACCAGGCGCAGACGAGTGACGACGCTCCCCTGCTCACGCACAGCACTCCTCAATCGGAGCAAACCACGCTCCTGGCTCAGCAAAAACCTCTCGTGACCATCGTGCACGCCTCCGTTGGCTCGGGCCACAAGGCCGCCGCAAATGCGATAGCGCAGGCCTTCGACCTCATCCGCGGCACCAATGGCATCCCCGAGGATGTTGAGATTGAAGTGCTCGATATCCTTGATTTTGGACGTATTAAATTCGACGGTAATAAGACCGCGGCTTCTTTTACGGGAGCCACGCGCCCCATTTACGACCTGACCTGGAGATATACACTTACGGGACATCTTCTCTGGGGTGGCGGCACGGCATGGTCGCGAATCATGTTCCCCGCCTTCAACGAATATATTCGTAGCCGCAGGCCCATAGCCGTGGTCGCAACGCACATCACAGCAGCCAATGTTGCCGTGGGTGCCCGCATAATTACGGGTATCGATTATCCAGTCATCTGCGTACCGACCGACTACGAAGTCGAGGGCTGGTGGCCCCACAAGGACACCGATCTATTCTGTGTTGCCAACGAATTTATGTCCGAAACGCTGCGTCCGCGCAAGGTGCCCGAGGCAAAGATTCGCATTACCGGCATTCCTATTCGCGCCGGATTCGACACGGATTACGATCGCGAGGAAGAGCTAGCCAAGTTCAACCTCCCCACCGACAAGACCGTCGTGCTGGTTATGGCCGGCGCCAGTTTACCTCAACCGTACGTCCGCTTTCGCGCGGCGATGGACCAGACCCTCCCCTTCCTACGCAGCTTTGAGGACATGCATTTTGTCTTTTTGCCGGGCAAGGATGAGGAATACGCCGACCGCCTCAAGACGCTCTTCGACGCCATGAAACTCGAAAACGTTACGGTTCTGGACTATGTCGATGATATGGCAGCGCTTATGCACGGCTGCGACCTGGCAATTCTCAAATCGGGCGGACTCACCGTCACCGAGTGCCTGTGCGCGCATCTGCCGATGATCCTGCTGGGCAAGTCCTATGGCCAGGAAAAGGCCAACACCACGATGCTCACCGGCATGGGCGCCAGTATGCATGTCACCACCGCACGAGAACTCATCGTAACCCTGCGCCACCTGCACGACCATCCCGAATCACTCAAAGCGCTACTCATCAACGGCGAAGTTCTACGCCGCCCCCACGCAGCCGAAGACATAGCCATCGCAACCATGGAGCTCGTAGGCAAACCCCAAAAGCGCAAAAGAGCCTTTTGCCGCTTCTACCGGGGCGGAAAACCCGCGCATATCCGCTAGCGTCTTTATGTCCGCTTACCTGCGGGAGGCCCCTATATATCATCCCATGCTCAAACATTCTCGCTTCGCTGCGAAACTGCGCGTGGGACGATATATAGGCGGGCCGGGCC
>CABMPS010000255.1 GCA_902388545.1 uncultured Collinsella sp. | reverse complement strand
CGTGGCAGCGGCGCCGTCGACGTTCACGCGCACGCGGAGCTTGCCCTCGCGCTCACCGCGGTCGATAGCCAGCACGCGGTGGTTGGGTATACGGCGCAGCGGCTCGTCATAGCTGTAGTACGGCTCGTAGGGAGTCTTTTCGGTGGGGTCGGGGGCCTCGACGACGATGTCGGCGGTGTTTTGCGTAAAGGAGCGCAGGTCGGCGACATTCTCAGGATCTTCGGCCACCGTCTCGGCCACGATGTCGGCGGCGCCGGCGAGCGCCTTCTCGGGCGTGTCAAAGCCGGCCCCCTCGTTGATGTATGCCGCGGCGGCGTCGAGTGCACTGCCCTTGGCCGAGGCCTGTATGATGATCATGTTGGCGAGCGGCTCCAGGCCTGCCTCGCGAGCCTTCTGCGCGCGGGTCATGCGCTTTTTGCGGTAGGGCTTGTAGAGGTCCTCGACACGTTGGAGCTGCGTGGCCTCGCGAATCTGCTGCTCGAGCTCGGGCGTGAGTTTGCCCTGGGCATCGATGAGCAGCATGACGTCCTCTTTGCGCTGCTCAAGATTGCGCAGGTAGGACAGGCGCTCGTCGAGTGCGCGCAGGGCAACGTCGTCCATGCCGCCCGTTGCTTCCTTGCGGTAGCGCGAGATAAAGGGGATGGTGTTGCCCTCGTCGATGAGCTTGACGGCTGCCTCGACGTTGGCGGTCTTAAGGTTGAGCTCGCGGGCGAGCTGGGCGATAAGATCCATGGAACTTCCTGTCTGTGAGTACGTTACAGGTGCATGAGCCACCCAGTCTACCACCCGCCCGCGCCGCGGCTGCAAAGAAAGCCCCGCGGGCAGGAGGCTGCTCGCGGGGCAAAGAAGAGGGGCTTATTTGTGGCGGACCGAGGGGCCCGGCATGGGGTTTCTGCCGCGGCCGCTCTCAAGGCATTACAGCTCGACGAGCTGGCCGGTCTCGGCGGCCTCCTTGATGGCGTTGAGAAGCGTGAGCGTCTTGACGTTGTCGGCGGGGGTCACGACGGGCTCGACCTCACGGCGGACAACCTTCACAAAGTGCTTGAGCTGCATCTTGTGCGGCAGCACCGGGTCCACGGCCGGAATCTCCATCTGCAGCGGCTTGTGCCAGTTGGAGGCGCCGTCGTAGGAGAACTGGTGCAGGCGGGGCAGCGAAAGGGCGCCCAAGGTTCCGCCGATAAAGTAGGCGTCGGCGTCGAAGGGACGGTACTGCGGGTCCTCGCGAGCGGTGGCCTCCCAGTTCCAGGGGCTGGCGGTGGCATCGGAGATGGTCATGCTTGCGAGCGCGCCATCGGCAAAACGGACGTTGACCACGGCGGAGTCCTCAGTCTCAAAACCGCGGGCGGCGCTGGACTGCATGCCCTGGACGGCGACGGGCTCGCCCAGCAGGTAGCGGAGCAGGTCCACGTCGTGAACCAGGTTGACCAAGATCGGTCCGGCACCCTTCTTGCGGCGCCACTCGACATCGAAGTACTCGTCATTCTTATAGATCATGTAGTGGAAGCTCGACACGGTGAGCTTGCCCAGCTCGCCGGACTCGATGATCTCCTTGGCCTTGTTGACGAAGGGGTTGTGGCGACGGTGCTGACCCACGAGCACGGGCACGCCGGCGGTCTCGGCCTCGGCGGCGAAAGCCTGGGCATCCTCGAGGTCGTTGGAGATCGGCTTTTCGACCAGCGGCACGATGTTGCGCTTGATGGCCTCGCGGGCAACGCCCAAGTGCAGGTCGTTGGGGGTGGCGATGATGACGGCCTCGGGCTTGACCTCGTCCATCATTTGGGCGGGATCGGTAAAGAACGGCACGCCGGCAGCCTCGGCCGTGGCGCGGGCGCCCTCAAAGGCGTCGGCGATGGCGACGAGCTCGGCCTCGGGCTCCTCGGTGACAAAGCGGATGTGGTTGCGGCCCATGGCGCCGGCGCCGATGACGGCAATGCGGACGGGGTTGAGCTCAGACATTTCGACTCCTTAATGCTGGTGGCTGGTGGAATGTGACAAAGGGACAGTCCCTTTGTCACATCGGTAAAACTAGGCGGACTTCTTCTTGCTGTCGGAGACCATCATGTAGAGGGTGAGCACGACGGCGATGGCGGCGATCACGATGGCGCCGTAGAAGGACTGCTGGTAGGCGGCGCTGCCGGCCTCGGCGTGATACAGCACGGCAGCGATGGGCTGGCTGATCCAGGTAGAGGCGGCGTAGCCCAAAAACATGATGCCGTAGTTGACACCGATGTTGCTGGTGCCAAAGGCGCCACCGGTGCTCTTTTTCGTGCGAAGCAT
>CABMPS010000254.1 GCA_902388545.1 uncultured Collinsella sp. | reverse complement strand
CATCGACATGCCCGATCCCACCCAGGTTGGCGCCGACCGCATCGCCAACGCCGTCGCTGCCGAGACCTTCTACGGCGCCCCGGCGATCGTGGTGGACTTTGGCACCGCGACCAATATCGACGTCATCGACGTGGACGGCTATTACATTGGCGGAGCGATTGCGCCGGGCATCCGCATTTCGATGGACGCGCTCGCCGCCCGAGCCGCCAAGCTCGCCAGCGTTCCGCTCGAGGCGCCCGAGCACGCCATCGGTCGCGACACCGAAGAGTGCATCAAGGTCGGTGCCGTAATGGGCGCCGCCTCCATGGCCGAGGGCCTGGTCGCGCGCATGAAGCGCGAGCTGGGGCGCGAGGACGCCACCGTTATCGCCACGGGCGGCCTCGCCAGCATCGTCGCCGATTCGACCGACGCCTTCGACATAGTCGACGGGCAGCTCACCATCAAGGGCATCTGCGAAATCTACCGCCGCATGCAGAAGCTGGGGGTAAAACAGGGACATAAGTCGAGCACGCCCGATGTCACAGCCCCGCAAACGTTCGCCAAGCCTATTCCTCAAAACTGAAAAATTTTCAATTTTGAGGAATAGGGCGCTGGCAACCCATTCACCAGATAGGCGAAACCCTCCCCGGCACAGGCCGAAGAGGGCTTCGTTGTCATCGTTATCTTTGAGCGCGGGCGCCTCGCGTTACAGTCCGCGAATCCGTACGGCCTCGGGCGGAAACTCCTGCTCGCCGGCATCGGTCTTGATGGTCGCGCGGCCCCAGATGTCCAGGCCCGCAAACACACCGACCGCAAGCGGCAAACCGTTGGGCGACACCGCCGCAACCTGACGACCCAGCAGCGGCACCATATCGAAGTACTCACCCAGCACCGGAGCCAGCGGGCC
Source organism: uncultured Collinsella sp. (assembly GCA_902388545.1). GTDB lineage: Bacteria > Actinomycetota > Coriobacteriia > Coriobacteriales > Coriobacteriaceae > Collinsella. The sequence goes on along the minus strand of CABMPS010000254.1, from coordinate 1,496 downwards.
GGCAGCGCCCTGTGGTGTGTTGGCGGCAACCGCCCAGGTGTCCACGCGGGTCAGCACGGCGGTGGCCAATGCCTCGACCAGCACCTCGTCGGCCATATCCACGCCAAGCTCACCCAGCGCCGCACGCTCAATATCAACCGTCACTGCGGAAAACATGCCCGCGGCACCGGCACCGCCGTTGACGGCGACGCGCGCGAACGACGTCTCAAACGCAGGCGCACCGCACACGATATCGCTCGGCCACTGGATACCCACCTTACCGGCAAGGCCCAACCCCGGCGTCGAAGCCGTGCCCACGAGCGCGTCCATCATGCCCATCGCGGCCACAAACGGCAGGCCGTGGAAGGCGTGCATATTCACATCCGGACGCACGACCAGCGAAAACGTCAGCGAAGCATCGCCCGCGTTCCATGCGCACCAGCCCGCGGACACGCCCTCGCGGCCCGCGTCACGCGCCGCGTCGAGCTCGGTACCGGCGACAACAGCATTCATCTCGATCATCTACATACGCCCCAATTCGCCCACGATATGGCCCACGCGATCCTCGGGTTCCTTGACCTCGACACCGTTATAGCGGAAGAACCGCGCCGGGTCGTGCATCAGGTCCTCGAGCGGCACCAGCACAAAGTCGCGCTCGCCAATGAGCGGATGCGGCAGGCGCAGCTTTTTGCCGCCGTGGGTCTCGCCGTCCATCCACAGCAGGTCCAGGTCGATGGTGCGCGGACCGTTGGCCTTGGCCTTTTTGGAGCGGTCGCGGCCCAGCTCGGCCTCGATCTTCATGAGCTCGTCGAGCAGCACCAACGGCGCCAGCTCGGTCTTAATCTCGATGACGGCGTTGGCAAACGCGTCCTGGCGCGTCTCGTAGGCCGGCTCGCTCTCGTAGATCTTGGAGGAGTTGGACACGCAGGTGAGTGGAATCTCGGCGATCATGTCGCGTGCGGCGCGGATGTTGTCACAGCGATGCCCCAGGTTGGAGCCCACGGCCACAAACGCGCGGCGCGGCTGCGGCTTGGCAACCGCCCAGTAGCCGTTCAGGAACTGCGCAAAGCCCGCGGCGTCGTGCACGCGCACGATGTTGGCACCGGCCTGGATGGCGCCCAGGCACACGCCAAACGTAGCGGCATCGCGCTCGGCGGCCTCGGTCACGCCCGAGACGGCGCCCACAAAGCGCTTGCGCGATACGGCGCACATGAGCGGATAGCCCAGTGACGCCATCTTGGCAGTCTCGCGCTGGATGACGATGTCCTCGTTGGCCGTCTTGCCAAAGCCCGGACCGGGATCGATGCAGATGCGGTCGCGCGACACGCCGGCGTGGATGAGCGCGCGGGCCTGGTCGGACAGAAAGCCCATGACGCGGCGCATGATGGGCGCCGAATCGGGCAGGGTGAAGCGGCGGAGCTGCGAGGTGGGCACGTAGGCTTCCTCGCGGCGGGCGCTGCGGCGCATCATGGCGGCCAGGCGGTCATTGGGCTCCCATGCGGCCTCGGTGGCCTCGG
>CABMPS010000253.1 GCA_902388545.1 uncultured Collinsella sp. | reverse complement strand
GGAAACCTTATGCCCCGCCCCTCCGGAGCCACACGGGAGCCACTGCTAAGTTATCCCCCGGCATTCAGAAAATCTAAGTGCCAAAAAATAAGATTTTTTGACTCCGTGTTGTATAACCCGCCATTCGTGGGTACCATTCAACGCGTACGCAAACAAAAAGGGTTAATTCGCGTGGCATAACCACGCGGCCCAAAAAGGAGGAGACAAGCATGTCGTCTTTGAAGCCGCTTGCAGATCGTGTTCTGGTCAAGCCCGACGAGGCCGAGCAGAAGACCGCTTCTGGTCTGTATATCGCCAGCAACGCCCAGGAGAAGCCGCAGCGCGGCACCATCGTTGCCGTTGGTGCCGGCAAGGTCAACGACAAGGGTGAGCGCATCCCCATGGACGTCAAGGTCGGTGACGTTGTCATCTACGGTAAGTTCGGTGGCAACGAGGTCAAGGTCGACGGCGAGAAGTATCTGCTGATGCGCGCCGACGACATCTACGCTGTTGTCGAGGCCTAGTCTCGTCAGAATCTCTGATTCGTCTTTGAACGCGCCCGCCGCATAGGACTCGGAAGCGGCGACGCGAGTCACGTTTCTTTTGGAGGATTACCTACCATGGCAAAGAACATTACGTTCAACACCGATGCCCGCGCTAAGCTCGCCAAGGGTGTCAACACTCTGGCCGACGCCGTTACCGTCACTATGGGCCCCAAGGGTCGCTATGTCGCGCTGCAGCGCACGTTCGGTGCTCCGACCATCACCAACGACGGCGTTTCCGTCGCCAAGGAGATTGAGCTCGAGGACAACATCGAGAACATGGGTGCCCAGCTGGTGAAGGAGGTCGCCACCAAGACCAACGACACCGTGGGTGACGGCACCACCACCGCAACCCTGCTCGCCCAGGCCATCGTCAACGACGGTCTGCGCAACGTCGCCGCTGGCGCCAACCCGCTGGCCATCCGTCGCGGCATTGACAAGGCCGTCAACGCCGCCGTCGCCGAGATGAAGAAGCAGGCCAAGCCGGTCGAGACCAAGGAGCAGATTGCTTCCGTCGGTACCATCTCCGCCGGTGACCCCGAGGTCGGCGAGAAGATCGCCGAGGCCATGGAGGTCGTGGGCAAGGACGGCGTCATCACCGTCGAGGATTCCCAGACGTTCGACATCACCATCGACACCGTCGAGGGCATGCAGTTCGACAAGGGCTACGTCTCCGCTTACTTCGTCACGGACAACGACCGCATGGAGGCCGTGATGAAGGATCCGTACATCCTCATCACCGACCAGAAGATTTCCAGCGTCCAGGACATCATGCCTGTTCTCGAAGCTGTCCAGCGCGCTGGCCGTGGCCTGCTCATCATCGCTGAGGACATCGACGGCGAGGCTCTGCCTACCCTGGTCCTCAACAAGATTCGTGGCGCCCTCAACGTCTGCGCCGTCAAGGCCCCGGGCTACGGCGATCGCCGCAAGCGCATCCTCGAGGACATCGCCGTCCTCACCGGTGGCCAGGCTGCCCTGGACGAGCTGGGCGTGAAGGTCGCTGACATCACCGCAGATATGCTCGGTACCGCTAAGTCCGTCACCATCTCCAAGGACAACACCGTCGTCGTCGGCGGCGCTGGCTCCAAGGAGGCCATCGACGCTCGTATCGCTCAGATCAAGGGTGAGATGGAGAACACCACCTCTGACTTCGACCGCGAGAAGCTCCAGGAGCGCCTGGCCAAGCTCTCCGGTGGCGTTGCCGTCATCAAGGTCGGCGCTGCTACCGAGTCCGAGCTCAAGGAGATCAAGCATCGCGTCGAGGACGCTCTGCAGGCTACCCGCGCTGCTGTCGAGGAGGGCATTGTCGCCGGTGGCGGCGTCGCCTTCATGGACGCTGCTCCTGCACTCGACGCCGTTGAGCTCGACGACCCCGAGGAGAAGATCGGTGTCGACATCGTCAAGAAGGCTCTGACCGCTCCGGTCGCCACCATCGCCAAGAACGCTGGCTTTGAGGGCGCCGTCGTGGTCGACAAGGTTGCCGAGCTGCCTGCCGGCCAGGGTCTCAACTCTGCCAACGGCGAGTGGGGCGACATGATCGAGATGGGCGTCCTCGACCCCGTCAAGGTCAGCCGCGTCACCCTGCAGAACGCTGCTTCTGTCGCCAGCCTGATTCTCATCACCGAGGCTACCGTCTCCGATGTGCCCAAGAACACTCAGCTTGAGGACGCTATCGCTGCTGCTACCGCTGGTCAGCAGGGCGGCGGTATGTACTAAGGCCGACAAGGTCTAGAACTCCCACCGGGAATCCGGGGGCGTGACGGGGTTTCTCTCCGGAACGTCCTCGGACATGCAAAGAGGCTCCGCATCGCGCTTCGCGCTGCGGAGCCTCTTTGCGTCCTGACGCTCCTATTTGGCAAGGTGTTTTTTAGAATCC
>CABMPS010000252.1 GCA_902388545.1 uncultured Collinsella sp. | reverse complement strand
AACAGCGCAGGCGACAGTAGCGCCGACCATCGGGTTGTTGCCCATGCCGATGAGACCCATCATGTCAACGTGCGCAGGCACGGAGGAAGAACCGGCGAACTGGGCGTCGGAGTGCATACGGCCCATGGTGTCGGTCATGCCGTAAGAGGCAGGGCCGGCGCCCATGTTGTCCGGGTGCAGGGTACGGCCAGTGCCGCCACCAGAAGCGACGGAGAAGTACTTCTTGCCAGCCTCGATGCGCTCCTTCTTGTAGGTGCCGGCGACGGGGTGCTGGAAGCGGGTGGGGTTGGTGGAGTTGCCGGTGATCGAGATGTCGACGTTCTCGTGCCACATGATGGCAACGCCCTCGCGGACGTCGTCGGAGCCGTAGCAGTTAACGGCAGCGCGGGGACCATCGGAGTAGGGGATGGTCTCGACGACCTTGAGCTCGCCCGTGTAGTAGTCGAACTGGGTCTTCACGTAGGTGAAGCCGTTGATGCGGGCGATGATCTGAGCAGCGTCCTTGCCCAGACCGTTGAGGATAACGCGCAGCGGCTTCTTGCGAGCCTTGTTGGCGTTCAGAGCCAGGCCGATAGCGCCCTCAGCGGCAGCGAAGGACTCGTGGCCGGCCAGGAAGGCGAAGCACTCAGTGTCGTCGGAGAGCAGCATAGCGCCCAGGTTGCCGTGGCCCAGACCGACCTTGCGGTCCTCGGCGACGGAGCCGGGAACGGTGAAGGCCTGGATGCCCTCGCCGATGATGGCGGCAGCCTCAGAAGCGGACTTGGCGCCACGCTTGACAGCGAGAGCGCAGCCGAGGGTGTAGGCCCACTCAGCGTTCTGGAAGGCGATGGACTGGGTGTTGTTGACGATCTCACGCGGGTTGAAGCCCTTGTCGGTGCAGATCTGCAGAGCTTCCTCGAGGGAGGCGATGCCGTTGTCGGCGAGGCACTTGTTGATCTTGTCAGCGCGGCGCTCGTAACCTTCGAACGTAACAGTCATAGTTATTTCCCTCCCTTTCTACTCGTGAACCGGGAACACGCTGGCGACGGAGTGAGTCTCCTCGTCGGTGCGCGGGTCGATGTACTTGGCAGCGTTCTCCCACTGACCATAGTGGCCCATAGCGCCAGCGATGGCCTCCTCGGGGGTCTTGCCGGCCTTGACGGCGTCGGTGAACTTACCGAGGTTCAGGAACTCGAACGCGATGATCTCGTTCTTGTCGTTGAGAGCCATGCGGGTGACGTAGCCCTGAGCGAGCTCGAGGTAACGAGCGCCCTTGGCCTTGGTGCCGAACATGGTGCCGACCTGAGAGCGAAGGCCCTTGCCGAGGTCGTCGAGGGAGGCGCCCACGGGCAGGCCGCCCTCGGAGAACGCGGTCTGGCTGCGGCCGTAAACGATCTGCAGGAAGATCTCGCGCATAGCAACGTTGATAGCGTCGCAGACGAGGTCGGTGTTGAGGGCCTCGAGGATGGTCTTACCGGGAAGGATCTCGGAAGCCATGGCGGCAGAGTGGGTCATGCCCGAGCAGCCGATGGTCTCAACGAGGGCCTCCTCGATGATGCCGTCCTTGACGTTCAGCGTGAGCTTGCAGGCGCCCTGCTGAGGTGCGCACCAACCCACACCGTGCGTAAGACCGGAGATGTCGGAAATCTCCTTAGCCTGGACCCACTTGCCCTCCTCGGGGATGGGTGCGGGGCCGTGGTATGCACCCTTGGCAACGGGGCACATGTTCTCCACTTCCTGTGAGTACTGCATGCCTCTCCTCTCTATCGTGTTGGCGTCCCGTCTGGGGGTCGTGGCTGGCGATTGCCGGGCGACCCTTCGAAAGGGACATGACATGCAGCCCCTATAATACCGCGAAATGCACGGAATATTCGGCGAACGGCTCAGTTTTCGTAGCGAGAAGCGCGGAACTTTCAATTGAAGCGATTTAACTCTATGTTCTGTGGTCGCGAACTTCCGTAGAGGGGGCCCGTCTTGGGCAAGCTTTTGGTCAGCTCTTGCAAGCGTTGCAGGGGTTGACCTGTTGCAACGGTGCCGTTCGCCGCCTGTTTACTGCCTTTGGCCGCGCGAGTGTATTGTTTTGCGTGAATGTTTTGGTGGCACGCTTCAATCGTGTTGTATTGGATGGCAAGCAGATCCAGGCGAAGGGAGCGCCATGCAGCGCGTTTGGAGAACGGTTACCGGCTTTTACCATGTTTGTGCCCGCGGTACGGGCAAGCAGCTCATCTTTGAGGGCGATGAAGACCGGTGGGAGTTTTTGGAGCTGATGCGCGAGTGCTGCCGCGAGGCGGGCGTGACGGTTATCGCCTGGTGCCTTATGGGCAATCACGTGGATCTGGTACTCTCGGATTATGAGGACACGATGAGCGCGGCGATGCAACGACTGCTTTTGACGTACGCTCGTCGGTTCAATAAACGCACGGGGCGCACGGGCCATCTGTTCCAG
>CABMPS010000251.1 GCA_902388545.1 uncultured Collinsella sp. | reverse complement strand
GGCGACGACCTCGTCAATCGCCACGTCCTCGCGCTCGCCCGTGGCACGGTCCTTGAGCTCAACGGTGCCATTCTTAAGGCCACGCTTGCCAAGCACCACCTGATACGGGAATCCCATAAGGTCGTTATCGGCAAACTTAAAGCCGGGACGCTCGTCGCGGTCGTCGACGACGACCTCGATACCCTCGGCGCACAAGCCCTCGACGATTTGGTCGCAGACGGTTGCGCACTCCTCCTTCTTGGGATCGAGCGGAATCACAGCGACCTCGTACGGGGCAACGGAAACCGGCCAGACGATACCGTGCTCGTCGTTGTGCTGCTCCACGACGGCAGCAAGCGAGCGGGACACGCCCACGCCATAGCAACCCATGATAAGCGGCTTCTCCTTGCCGTCCTCGTCCATAAAGGTGGCGCCCATGGCCTCGGAATACTTGGTACCCAGCTGGAAGACCTGCGAGACCTCGATGCCGCGGGCAGCAGAGAGCGGCTTGCCGCAGTGCGGGCAGGGATCGCCGGCAACGACGATGACCAGATCTGCCCACTCATCGACGGTAAAGTCGCGCGCGGGGCAGGCACCGGTAAAGTGATAATCGACCTCGTTGGCACCGCAGGCCCACTGCTTGGACTCGCGCAGACTCTCGTCGCACACCAGACGGATGCCCTCGGGCAAGTTAACCGGTCCGATAAAGCCCTTGTGCAGACCGTAGGTCTGGAGCTCCTCGTCCGTCATCATGCGATAACCCTTGCCAAAGACATGCTCGGCCTTGCAGTCGTTGAGCTCGTGATCGCCCGGAACGATAGCCACAACAGGCTTACCCTCGGCGTCAATGAGAGCCAGGGACTTGCGCGTGCCGTTCTCGGGGAACCCAAAGAACTTGGCAACAGCCTCGATGGTGCCCATACCCGGAGTCTCGACCTTGGTGAGCGTACCGTCGCCGGGGCCCTCGGTCACGACGACCTTGGTGCTTGCCGCCTCGTCATCGGCAGCAAAGCCGCAATCATCACAGTAGACCAGCGAAGCCTCGCCGGCCTCGGCCAGCGCCATGTACTCGACGGAGGTGTCGCCACCGATCTCGCCGGAATCGGCGACGACGGGCAGAGCCTTGATGTAGCAGCGCTCGCAGATATTGGCGTACGCCTGCTTCATCTTGTCGTACTCCTCCTGCAGGCTCTCCTGCGTGGCGGAGAAGCTGTAGGCGTCCTTCATGATGAACTCGCGACCGCGCATCAGGCCAAAGCGGGGACGGAACTCATCGCGGAACTTGTCCTGGATGTGATAGAGATTCACCGGCAGCTGCTTGTAGGAACGCAGTTCATTGCGCACCAAGGCGGTCACGGTCTCCTCGTGCGTGGGGCCCAGCACAAACTCGCGGCCGTGGCGGTCATCAAAGCGCACGAGCTCCTTGCCATAGGCATCGATACGGCCGGACTCGCGCCACAGCTCGGCATCGACCATGATGGGCATCATGAGCTCCTGGGCGCCGGCAGCGTCCATCTCGTCGCGCACGATGTTCTCGATCTTGCGAATCGAGCGCCACGCGAGCGGCAGATAGGAATAGAGACCGGCGGCCTCCTTGCGGATCATGCCGGCACGGAGCAGCAGGCGATGGCTCGCAAGTTCGGCGTCGGCCGGATCCTCTTTGAGCGTCGGAGCATACAGCTTAGACATATACATTGCTCGAGTCATTTATTTCTCCTCAATAAGCTTGTCGACCTCGGCCATAAGCGCATCGACAATTTGGTCCTCAGCTACTTTACCAATGATCTGGCCGTGCGAAAAGAGCAAGGCCTGACCACGTCCGCAAGCAACGCCCAGGTCGGCATCGGAAGCCTCGCCGGGGCCATTAACGGCACATCCCATAACGGCGATGGAAAGCGGAGCGGTATAGTTCTTAAGCCGCTCGGTTACTTCCTCGGCGATAGGAATCAGGTTAACCTGACAGCGGGCGCACGTGGGGCACGAGACGATCTCGGGACCGCGGCGACGCAGGCCCAGCGACTGCAAAATTCCCCAGGCGACCGGCGGCTCCTCGACCGGATCGGCCGTGAGCGACACACGCATGGTGTCGCCAATGCCCTCGGAAAGCAAAATACCCAAGCCTACAGAGCTCTTGATGGTGCCCTGGAGCTTGGTCCCCGCCTCCGTCACGCCCAGGTGAAGCGGAACGTGGGGAATCTCACGTGACAGGGCTCGATAAGTATCGAGCGTCGTTTGCACGCTATGGGCCTTGGCCGAAAGCACAATGTTCGTAAAGCCGCGGTCCTCAAAGTGCTTGACGAAGCGCTCGCTCGACATCACGAGCTTTTCGGGCTGCGTGAGGTCTTCGCGCTCGGCGATATCCTGCTCAAGCGAGCCCGCGTTCACGCCAATGCGAATCGCGCACCCAGCGGCGCCCGCGGCATCGATCACGGCATCAACCTTGGCCCAATCGCCAATGTTGCCGGGAT
>CABMPS010000250.1 GCA_902388545.1 uncultured Collinsella sp. | reverse complement strand
CCCAGCGATCGAGGCGCTTGCCGAGAAGATGAAGAAGATGATGTTCGACAACGGCGGTTGCGGCCTGGCTGCTCCGCAGATCGGCGAGCTTATTCAGCTCGTCACCATTGACTGCGACTACAGCGACAAGAACGACTACGACCCGTACGTGCTCATCAACCCTGTCATTGTTGAGCAGAGTGACCATCTGGTGCCGTTTAGCGAGGGCTGCCTGTCCATCCCTGGCATTAGCTGCGAGATCGAGCGTCCCGACCATGTCGTCGTCGAGGCGTACGACTTGGACGCAAACCTGATTCGCTACGAGGCTACGGGCGACCTGTTCTGCGTGTGCCTGCAGCACGAGATCGATCACCTGCATGGCAACACCATGTTCGAGCGACTGAAGCCCATGCAGAGGCTCAAGGCCGTCAAGGAGTACCAGGACGCCCTGGCCCGCGGCGCTCGACCGGGCGAGACGGAGTAGGTTAATTGTCCGTCCCTGGGATGGGGCCCACACATATCATCCCGTGCTCAAACATTCTCGCTTTGCTGCGAAACTGCGCGCGGGACGATATGTGTGGGCCCCATCCCAGGGACTACGTTGTCGCTCTTCGTTTCGCCCGAGTGCCGTCGGGCCAGGGAGGGGCGTCTTCGCTGATAGGTGCTTTGTTGGGAGGGCTGCTTTTATGCGGCTCTTTCTTTGTTTTTGGGTATATTTGTTTCTGTTGGACTATTCTTGCGGCTGGGCGCGCTTGCGACCAAGAACGCTTTTTTGTAGCCGTCTCGGCTCGTTATTGAGAGGAGACTAACTTTTATGCGTATTGTGTTTATGGGTACGCCTGATTTTGCTGTGCCTTCGCTGACTTCGCTTGTTGCGGCTGGTAATGAGGTTGCGCTCGTTATTACCCGTCCCGATGCTGTTCGTGGGCGTGGTAAGAAGCTAGAGCCGTCTCCTGTTAAGGCTAAGGCGCTCGAGCTTGGTCTGCCTGTTGTTGAGGCTAATCGTATGACGCCTGAGGTTGTTGAGGTGCTCCAGGCTGCCCAGGCTGACATTTTTTGTGTGGCTGCTTATGGCTGCATTTTGCCTGATGACGTGCTGCATATGGCGCCGCTTGGTATTGTGAATGTTCATGCTTCGCTACTGCCTCGTTGGCGTGGGGCTGCTCCTATTCAGCGTGCGATTCTCGCTAGTGATGAGGTTGCTGGCGTTTCTATCATGCGCATTGGGCATGGCGTGGATACTGGTGCCTATTGTGCTCAGGCTTCCACGTCGGTTGTCGGTAAGCATGCTGAGGCGCTGACCATGGAGCTTGGTGAGCTTGGCGGTAAACTGCTTGCCGATACTCTTCCTTCTCTTGCTGATGGCACCGCCGTGTGGATTGAACAGAATGAGGCGCTCGTTACCCATGCTGCTAAGATTTCTAAGCAGGAGATGCGCTTGGATCCGCACATGGCGGCGCTTGATTGCGTGCGTCATGTGCTGGCCTCTTCCGATACCGCGCCTGCTCGTTGCGTGATTGCCGGCAAGACCGTGCGCGTGCTCGATGCTGCGCCGGCTGATGTGTCGCTTGGTGAGGGGCTCGTCGCCGTTCAGGCCAAGCATGTTTACCTGGGCCTTTTCGATGGCTCGGTCGAGTTGCTCGAGGTTAAGCCTGATGGCAAGCGTGCTATGACTGCTTCTGCTTGGGTTGCTGGCTTGCAGGGTGCCGATCTTTCGTGGGGTGTATTGTCATGAGCAAGCTGTCTCCCGCGCGCAAGCTTGCGCTCGATGTACTGATGGAGGCCGATCGCCGCGGCATGTATGCGCGCGACGTGCTGTCCTCTCGCGCATCGGCCAAGGCTATTGACCAGCGCGATTCCGCTTTTGCCGCCCGCTTGGCGCTGGGCGTGGCCGCCACGCAGGGTATTTTGGACGAGCTGCTCGACCAGTTTCTCGATAAACCCAAAAAGGTTGCGCCGCGCGTTCGCATGGCGCTTCGTATCTCGGCCTTCGAGATGCTCTACCTGCATACGCCGGGCCGCGTTGCCGTGAGCCAGGGTGTTGAGCTGGTGCGCAGTGGTGCTAAGTCTGCTGCGGGCCTGGCAAACGCGGTGCTGCACAAGGTTGCGGACAACGTTGAGGACTTTGCTACTGCGTCCGATGTGGATGAGTCTGAGCGACGCTTGGTTCGCCTGTCTCGCCTGATGGGCTTGCCGCGATGGCTGTGCGCTCGCATTATGGCATCGTTTGACACGCCAGAGGGTGCGCTTAACTTTGCCGGCAATCTGGCGCCCGCGCCGCTCGCTTTGCACGAGAACGCCTTTGCAACCAAACCTGATCCGTACCTATCGCAGCTTGTGGCGCCTGTGTTCCCTGGCTGTCATGCTCTGGTCGATGCTCAGGTTACGGTTGCGTCGGGCGTATTTGAGCGTGCTGCTGCCGTGGCCTCGGACCTTAACGTGTCAGCAAATACAATTCCATTTGCTGAGAATTCATAGTCTGCCGGTTTATCATCAAAATCTCCACCA
>CABMPS010000249.1 GCA_902388545.1 uncultured Collinsella sp. | reverse complement strand
CGTGTACAGTTTGGCATCCGGATGTTGTTTGTCATCCATTTGGTTAGAGCGCCGGCCTGTCACGTCGGAGGTCGCGGGTTCGAGCCCCGTACTTCCCGCCAACGCAATTAAAGCCACGTCTTCGGACGTGGCTTTTTGCGTTTGATACACTTTGTTTCGATAGAACGATCGCCCTGAGGCATCTTTGCCCAGAATCTCCGCGCCTTCGGGAACGCAAGTAAAATCCAATAAGCATATCTGTCTAAACAGCAGCTTTGTTGCGCAACACCTGTTCAACGAGACAGGGGGTTAGGTTATACTAAATTGCACTGTGCGCCGCATCTGATGCATTTCGCTCCAAGCGCGGCACTCAGTGGATATCCGATTTACCATTTGGATGTCCTGGCGGTCATTTAGCGTCTCGACACAAGCTCGGCCCCGGAGCTCGTTCGAGCTGTTCGTATTCCTTGAAAGGGGAAAAATGGACATATCGAGGAAGACTGATTACGCCCTTCGTATGCTGGCGATGCTTGCCGAGGATCCGGAGTGTTTGCTTTCTGTTCGCACCGCTGCCGAAGAGGTCAATGTCCCGTATTCGTTTGCCCGTTCGATTCAACACGGCTTGGTCCAGGCCGGTATTGTGGAGAGCCTGCGTGGCGTCCACGGTGGCATGCGTCTCAAGGTCAGTCCGGACGACGTCACCATTCGTCAGGTCGTCGAGGCCGTTCAGGGTCCTATGGTTATGAACGATTGCACCGCGCCTGATGGTGACTGTGCGCGCATGGGCGCGTGCTGCTATCATCCCCTGTGGGCCGGAGCCCAGGCGTTGATGCGCGACTACCTCGATTCCGTTTCGCTCGGCGACATCGTCGCTCACCGCCAGTTCCCGGCCGTCGATCCCAAGTTCGCCGACCGCGAAGCGTTTCCCGAGTACGCCACCTGCGCGTGCGCTTGCCGGGAGGAATAGCGCCGCATAAGGAGCATAGCCATGATTCAGGACCCCTTTCGTTCGATGATTCGTTCGGAAGGGGTCCTGCGTTATCGCGACCTTCTGTGGCGCCGCACACGCGATCCGTACATCATTTGGCTTTCTGAGGTCATGCTGCAGCAAACGCAGGTGCCGCGCGTGGAGGCGCGCATGCCGGTGTGGCTCGATCGTTTTCCGACTGTGCAGGCGCTTGCCCAGGCCGCGCCTTCCGATGTTTTGGACGCTTGGCAGGGGATGGGCTACAACCGACGCGCTCTGGCGCTCCACAAGGCCGCCCAGCGCGTTATAGAGGACTGGGACGGGGAGTTTCCGCACGAGACACGTGACTTGGTCGCTCTTCCTGGTATTGGCCCGGCAACGGCGCAGGGTATCCGGTCGTTTGCGTTTGATCTTCCGGGCGTGTATCTGGAGACCAACGTGCGCACGGTCTTTCTGCATCACTTCTTTCCCGATATGCCGGCTGTTCCCGATCGCGAGCTGGTGCCGCTGATCCAAGCCGCCTGTCCGGCGGCCCCCGGTGCGGCGACCGACGAGATCGCTCCCTTTGCCGTGCCGCTCGATGATGCCGACACGCCGCGCGCGTGGTATTACGCGTTGCTGGATTACGGCGCATATCTAAAAAAGACGTTGCCCAATCCGTCCAGGCGGTCGGCGGGCTATAGCCGTCAATCAAAGTTTGAGGGCTCACGTCGCCAAAAGCGCGCGCATATCGTGCGTATGCTGCTGGCAGCGCGCGATGGCCAGCCGGCGGGGATTACGCTTGCTGATACCGTGGTGGGCGTTAACGAGATGGAAGCGGCAGCCGGTCGCGGGCCGGTCGAGTGCGACTTGATCGCGGGTATTCTAGCTGACCTGGAGCGTGAGGGCTTTTGCCGAGCCGAGGGCGATCGCTGGCTGAGCATTTAGCCCGTGCAAATCTGAAGAACAGGATTGTAAGGTTTAGATTTTCGGCAGGGGGTACCATAAAATAAGGCCGCTCAAAGCCTATGGGCGGCATGTATTGAAGGGAAGTACACCTATGGATTTTGAGAGCTCCCAAACCAAGAAGAACCTTGAGACCGCTTTTGCCGGTGAGTCCCAGGCGCACACCAAGTATCGCTACTATGCATCCAAGGCTAAAAAGGACGGTTACGTTCAGATCTCGAATATCTTTGCCGAGACGGCGGGTAACGAGTCCGAGCACGCCAAACTGTGGTTTAAATATCTGCACGACGGCGCCGTTCCGGGCACTCTGGACAACCTGCGCGACGCCGCCGCGGGCGAGAACTACGAGTGGACCACGATGTATGACGAGTTTGCCAAGACCGCCGAGGAGGAGGGTTTTGCCGAGATCGCCGAGAAGTTCCGTGGCGTCGCCGCCGTCGAGAAGGCCCACGAGGAGCGCTACAACAAGCTCGTCGAGCGCATTGAGTCGGGCGAGGTGTTTGAGCGCGAGGGCGTAAAGGTGTGGAAGTGCCTGAACTGCGGACATCTGCACGTTGGTGCCGAGGCACCTGAGGTGTGCCCGGTGTGTAACCACCCCAAGGC
>CABMPS010000248.1 GCA_902388545.1 uncultured Collinsella sp. | reverse complement strand
CCGCGCGAGAATCGCGGTGGCGAGGGCTCGGCCGACCAGGGTCAAAAGCGCCGTCGCCGTCGTCGTTCCCGCAAGCCGCGCCAGGATGGTGGCGAGGGCTCGACCCCGTCTTCGTCCGCACCACAACCGCCCGCCGGCGAATAACGCCCGCGAGCGGATTTAACCCGCCTTGCCCCGAGCGCATCGGGGTATCATAGCGCCGAATCAACAACCCTCCCTGCGATCGAGCGTAGGGAGGGTTGTGTCTTGAAGAGCCATCTGAACATATTGAGCCGTCTGCAGGGTGCCGGCGCCCTGCCGTTTGCGGACGAATTGCTACCGTTTGCCGAGCGGGCGGCGCACGAGGCGCTTGAGGCGTTGTCGCCAACACGATGTGCCGGCTGCGAGCGCGCCGGTACGCTTATTTGCCAAGACTGCCTGGCTGCGCTCACGCTCATCGACCCACGTCATAGCTGCACCCGATGCGGCGCCCCGTTTGGGGATTTGCTGTGCACTGAGTGTTCGGTCGAGGGCACGTCCTCGGCAATGGCGGAGGCGCTCGACCGCTGCCTGGCGTGCTCCGTCTATGCGCATCCGCTGCCGCGCATCATTAAAGCGTACAAGGACGCGGGCGAGCGACGCCTGGCGCCGTATCTGGCGGAGCTGCTCTACGACACCGCCCTGCATGCCCAGGTCGTAGCGCCCGAACGCTTAGGAGGTGTGCTGTCCGGTGCGGATGCGGTGGTGTTTGTGCCTGCGACGGCGGCAGCGTTTCGGCGGCGTGGCTTTGATCATATGGAGGCCATTGCGCGCCCATTTTGCGAGCTGTCGGGCGTTCCCCTGCTCGATGCCCTCGTCAAGTACGGGCATGGCGACCAGCGCGAACTCGGTCGTGAGGAGCGTCGCGAGCGTGCCCAAGGCATATACGAGACGGTTGAGGACGTGCACGGCCGCCGCCTACTGCTGATCGATGACGTTATCACCACGGGCGCGACCATGGCAGCAGCCTCGGCGGAGCTCAAGCGTGCCGGCGCTGCGGCAGTCGATGGCCTTGCTATCGCACGTGTTTGGTAGGGGTGGTTTTGTGGCAGTGAAGATTGAGCGGCGCAACGAGCCGACAGGCGAACAGCTAGCGGCTTCCGTAATCCTAACAGGCGCCTCGGCGCTGCGCATGATGCGCGCCGAGCGCCGGCAGATGGGCTACATCAGCTGGAGGGACCTCAGTCCCGATGAAGAGTGCCGTGTGCTGCGCGCGTCGTCGCCCTCGATCGAGGACATCTATCTTCCCGACTTGGTGCGGATTGGGGCCGCAAGCGGCGAGGTGCAAGAAGATCTTTGCTTGCTGGTGGGATCTGCGGCGCAGCGCCGCCGCATGCCTGGCGTGGGCTGGTCCGTATGCTCTGGGTTGCCCGCCGGCTCGATTCTAGAGGTGGAACCAAGGGTGTACAGTCTATCTCCCGAGGCCCTTTGTGTTGCCGTCGCCCGCGAGGTCGGCTGTATCCAGGCATTTGCCCTGGCCCAGGAGCTGTGCTCTAAGATTTCACTGAGCGATCGCAGGAAGTATCTGCCTCCCTACACTTCGCCCGTTGCGAACAAACTTGCAAAGGACAAGGACCAACCGGCAGACGTGGGCTACTTTGAAGTCGAGCCGGTGCTGACGCCCGATCGCCTTGCAGATTACCTTACGGCATGCAAGGGGAATGTGGCCAAACAGCTGCTGCGCCTGTGCCCCTACCTGTCAGAAAACCTGCGCTCGCCCATGGAGTGCATCATGCTCGCTCTGTTTTCGCTTCCGTTTTCCTATGGCGGATTTGCCTGCGGTCCCTTTAAGACCGACTACAAGATCGAGTTCGATGACCGCGCGCAGGCAATCTCGGGGATGCCGCATGCAGTTTGCGATGCGTATCAAGAGGCAGCCCGGTTTGACCTGGAATACAACGGTGAGCTGGGCCATTCCTCCCGGAGGGGACGTATCCATGATGAAAAACGCAACACGGGCTTGATTACTATGGGAATCGAGGTCGCGACGGTCAATAACGAGATGCTCTGCGACATGGAGGCAATGGAGGCGCTCGCATGGCGTATGCACCAGCGTATGCGAAAGCGGTACCGGAATCGTGTCGATGCCCGCAGGAAAAAGCAAGAGGCGCTGCTTAACACGCTGCGGGCGTGTTTTGGGCTTAAGCCGGTCTAATTCACGTCGAAAATAGGGGGTTAATCATATGCCCTGGCCAAAATATGGCAAATATGAGTACTGTCACTAAATCAGTAACAGCAAAATCAAGGAATTAAGGACTCGGGGGCGTCATAAAGTAAGAAGATAATAAACAAATGTAGAATAACTAAGCATCAGGTTGGCGACACTGAGCGCATAATCTGTCCGAGAGGCCAAAATTGCCTGTTACTAAATTGGTGACAGTACTCATATTTGCCATTTTTTGGCCACAGCACCCTAGGAAGGGTGCCCCGGAGCTCCCCATAGGGGGAGCTCCGGGCTTCACAGGGGCACGAATAGCCCACTCCGACCTGCGA
>CABMPS010000247.1 GCA_902388545.1 uncultured Collinsella sp. | reverse complement strand
CCTGGAACGGGGCCACTTCGGCTTCCGAGCTGTGAGGGACGCTCAAGACCGAGTGATTCGACAAAATCCGCACCGGCATCTTCGCGAACAGATACGGAACTGAAAGATTTAAGAAGATTAGCAATGATCCTCTTCTTCCTCTCTGTGGTGTTCGTAACACCGAAGCTGGGCGCATACGCGATTCGCTTATCACTGTCGCTCAGAAAGGAGAAATAGAAATTCCTGTTCAAAAGATATGGCGACCAAATCTGATCCGATCCACAGACGTACGCATCGTATTTCCCCCGCAAGCCGACCAGTCCGTCTGTATCGGTAATCCGTTCAGTAGTAACGATATTCTGGCTTAAAAAGCGATTGAAAACATCAGCGGTCGAGGAACCGAAGTCGTCATGCTCCTTCTTACGATTGAGCAGCTCATGTGCTTTACCGGCAAACAAATCGAAGGAATTTCGGTTGATCGCCCAGTTCAGTAGCTTTTCTTTGACGCAGGGGAGATAGTCGGCGTCAACAACATCATGACCCTCGGACTTCAAGAACTGCTGCAGAGCATAAGCCTGGAGCAACGTGCCGAAATTTTGGTTATGGAGCCACGTTAAAATACAGATTTTCATTAATTCACCGTTTCAAATAGCTTCAGGTAGTACTCTTCAAGCTTGGGCGCCGCCTTAAAGATGTCATAAGATTCAAACCCCGGAGATGAATGAGGATCGGAGCGATCAAAGACATCCCTGCGGGCGGCAAGGATCGCGTTGGACCACCCCTCGACGCCCATACTCAACGGAAGGAAGCTGCACCGACTGGATAACGCAACATCGTTGGGGACCCTTTCAGAGCAGATGCACGGGAGACCGGAAGCCTGGGCCTCAATCGCGACCATTCCGAGGCCCTCGTACAGGCTGGGGAGCACGAATAAATCGAGCGACTGATAGACGTCCTGCACATCAGAAATCTGGCCGAGAAAACGCACCGCCGAGGCAATGCCAAGTGAGCATGCCTTTTCCTCCGCTTGAGGTCTCAGTTTTCCATCGCCGCAGACGACAAGGATGGAATCAGGATTCTGAGCATGCACTGCCTTGAAAACATCAAGCAAAAACAACTGGTTCTTCTGAGAGATGAACCTACCGATATTCCCCAATACCAGCGTATCGTCCTTCGCTCCGAGCTGAGCACGTCGCTCGTCCCTAATCGATCGATTGAAAGAAAAGTTGTTCAAATCGATAGCATTATTAAAAACAGTAAAACGGGATGAACCGAACAGCCATTTTCCAGCATGCTCGGTGCAGGCTGCCAAATCAGTCGGATACCTTGTTGAGAACAGCTTCAAAGAGCCTTTGATGACATTTTTAGCAAACTCCCCCTTTCCGCTTGTAGAGTGGCTGTGGGCTATACGCACAGGTATGCCCGCCTTCTTAGCAGCGCGAAGCGGAAAGACAGAAAGCGCATTGATATGGCTGTGCACAATCTTCCAGTTCTCTTCCTTAAAGAGGCGCTGAAGCTCTCGCTGGTATTCGACAACATGCTGGTAGGGAGGAATCTCAAAAACCCTGCCACCTAAAGATTCAATCTCCTCGCGGGGAACAAGCGTCGAATCGGAATCGACAAGAAAATCGAACTGCACTTTGCTGCGATCAATATGGCGGTAGTAATTCATGACGACGGCCTCGACGCCGCCGCCAACCATCTTGCCAACAACCTGAGCTACTCTAATCGGTTCAGCCATTTAGCAAGCACCGCCACCGGTAAAGACCTCAACGACCGTGAGGAGAACAATCTTCAGGTCCGTGATGGGACCGCGTTTGGCGATGTACTCGAGATCACGTCGAACCATGCCGTCGAAGTCGGTATCGTTGCGGTCCGTGACCTGCCACCAGCCGGTGATCCCGGGCTTAACCGCCAGACGCTGCAGGTCGAATTCTGTATACTCGGCCACCTCGTTGGGCAGCGGCGGGCGCGGGCCCACGACGGACATCTGGCCCAGGAACACGTTCACGAACTGCGGGAACTCGTCGATGGAGTGCTTACGGATGAACTTGCCGATCTTGGTGACGCGCGGGTCTTCCTTCATCTTGAACATGGCGCCGGCGATCTCGTTTCGCTCCTTGAGCTCGGCGAGACGCTCGTCGGCGTCCCTGTACATGGAGCGGAACTTCCACATGCGGAAGGTGGACAGGCTGCCGTCGCGGCGGGTCTGGCCCACGCGGATCTGGCTGTAGAACGGGTTGCCCTCGCTCTCCAGGCGGATGGCCGCGGCGAGCACCAGACTCGGAATGGCGATGACGGCCAGAACGCAGCCGCTGAACACAATGTCGAACACGCGCTTTACGGCGCGGTAGCCCAGGCGCGTGCGGTCCCAGTCCTTCACGGCCTGCATGCCCTTGTAGCGCATGCTCGCGTCGTCGCCGCTCATGGCCTGGGCGACCAGCACGGCCCCCACCGGCGCGTTTTGCCCTGTCACTTCTTTAGTAGTCAAGTTCAAATCCACGTCCCTGTTCCCAGGGACACCCCCCCCCCC
>CABMPS010000246.1 GCA_902388545.1 uncultured Collinsella sp. | reverse complement strand
CTCGACGCGACCGACGAGGAGGTGCGCGCCGCTGCCGAGGCAGCCTGCGCCGACTCGTTTATCCGCCGCCTGCCTAGAGGCTACGACACGCCGGTCACGGCCGACGGCGCCAACCTGTCGCAGGGCCAGCGCCAGCTGCTCGCCATTGCGCGCGTGGCCGTCGCCGATCCGCCGGTGCTCATCCTGGACGAGGCCACGAGCTCCATCGACACGCGCACCGAAAAGCTCATCGAGCGCGGCATGGATCGCATCATGCGCGGACGCACCACGTTTATGATCGCGCACCGCCTGTCCACCGTCCGCGACGCCGACGCCATCATGGTCCTCGAACACGGCCGCATTATCGAACGCGGCACCCACGAAGAGCTGCTCGCCCAGCACGGCGAGTACTGGCAGCTGGCGCGTGGCTTAAAAGAGTTGGATTAACCCGTTCGAGCACGATGCTTTGGCCCTCCGTGCCCCCTCACCTCGCCTCAAACCATCACAACATTCGACGTTTTTTGCCAAAATCGGGAAAAGCATCGAATGTTGTGATGGTTTGTATGCTGAGGATGGGCTTGGAAAGTCCGTTTTGCTCGAAGCGACCTGTCCTGTCGTACGGGTGTCGGCATGATTCTCCCGTGGGGTATTATGTTTTCCGAAGAATAAAACGCCGCGTGAAGAGAGGGCTACGTGGACGGGCACGTGCAACATGACGGCTTTGGCCGCGATATCAACTACCTGCGCATTGCCGTTACCGACAAGTGCAATTTCCGCTGCATTTACTGCATGCCGGCCGATGGCGTGGCACCCCGCGCACACGATGAGCTTCTCAGCGCCGAGGAAATCGCCCGCTTTGTGCGCTTGGTGGCGGGGGAGGGCATTCGCCGCGTGCGCCTGACGGGTGGCGAACCGCTGGTCAGCCGCCGTATCATTCCGCTCATTCGCGACATCCGCGCGATTCCGCAGATCGAGGACATCTCGCTCACCACCAATGGCGCCCTGCTGCCCAAGCTGGCGCCCCAGCTCAAAGATGCCGGGCTTGACCGCGTCAACATTTCGCTCGACACACTCGACCCTACGCTCTTTGGAAAGGTCACGCGCCTGGGCCGACTCGAGCAGACCATGGCTGGCATCGACGCGGCGCTGGCTTGGGGCTTTGAGCCCGTCAAGGTCAACTGCGTTGTTGTGCGCAGGCTCAACCAGGATGTGGCGGCCCTCGCGCGGCTCACGCTCGATCGCCCCATCCACCTGCGCTTTATCGAATACATGCCCATCGGCGACGAGCGCACGAGCTCGCATTGCGCTGTGGACCCGCATGCGCCTGCGCTCAATCCGGCGCTGTGGGATGCGAGCGACACCGTGCCGAGCGACGAGCTGCGGGCGCGCATCAATGCCGGGGCCGCCGCGGTTGGTCTGGGCGAGCTTGAGCCGCTCGACATCAACGACGCTCCTGCCGGCGCGGGCCCTGCACGCTACTGGCACTTTCCGGGCGCGGCGGGAACGGTCGGCTTCATCAGCGCCATGTCCAACCATTTTTGCGCGAATTGCAACCGTCTGCGCCTGACGGCAGACGGCAACGTGCGTCCGTGCCTGTTCAGCGATGCCGAGTATTCGGTGCGCGACGCCCTGCGCCGTGGTGATGATATGCAGGTACTTTCGATTTGGCGCGATGCCGTCGCCCACAAACCGCAGGAACACGCGATAATTGAGGGCACGCAACGATTTATGTCCCAAATCGGAGGATGATCATATGGCCAAGAGCAGGTACGCCGATGCCACCAAGGCCGCTCGCAGGGCCGCGATGTCTGCCCACAAAGTCACGGCTGCGGCGAATACAGGCAACGCCGCCGTGCCCGCGCAGCCGACTGCCAGCGCTGTCGCCGAGCCCGCCCGCGATGCCCGTCGCGACGAGCTGACGCACGTGGACGCCAAGGGCGAGGTGCGCATGGTCGACGTGTCCGACAAGGCCGAGACCCATCGCATTGCCATCGCCGAGGGCACCATTCTTATGCACTCCGAGACGCAGGCCATGGTGCTGCAGGACCGCGCCAAAAAGGGCGACGTGCTTGCCTGCGCGCGCGTGGCGGGCATTATGGCCATCAAGCGCACGAGCGACATCATCCCCATGTGTCATCCGCTGCTCATTACCAAGAGTAAATGCGACATTGCGCCCATCGCTGCGGCGGGGACGCCTGCCGAGGACGTGCCCGAGGGCTGGGTGCCGGCGCGCACGGACGGGCAGGTTGGCTTTCACGTGCTGGTCACGGCGGGCGTGACGGGCAAGACGGGTATTGAGATGGAGGCTCTGACTGGAGCGAGTGCCGCGTGCCTAACGATCTATGACATGTGCAAGGCGGTCGATCGCGGCATGGAGATCGTCGACGTGCGCCTGCTGCA
Source organism: uncultured Collinsella sp. (assembly GCA_902388545.1). Taxonomy (GTDB): domain Bacteria; phylum Actinomycetota; class Coriobacteriia; order Coriobacteriales; family Coriobacteriaceae; genus Collinsella. The sequence continues at coordinate 134 of CABMPS010000246.1, read as the reverse complement.
CAAGGAGGGCGGCCGCTCGGGCGTGTGGGATCGTGCAGGGCGTCAGGCCGCTGCTGTTGAAGCCGTGGCAGCTGACGGTGCCGCGCCCGCGAGCGCACCCGCGCCTACGCAGACGGCGAGTACACCTGGCACGT
>CABMPS010000245.1 GCA_902388545.1 uncultured Collinsella sp. | reverse complement strand
GGGGCCATCGGGCAGGCAGCTGCGCTTGAACTGCTGGGCAAAGAAGCGACGATAGAACGTACGCAGCCACGCGTGGACGGTCTTGGCGTCGTAGACACCCTCGAAACTCTTGAGCGCCATGCGGTAGATCTTGCCCGGCTCAAAGCCAAAACGCAGCAAGTAGTAGAGGAAGTAGTCGTGCAACTCGTACGGGCCCACCAAATCCTCAGTCTTCTGCGCAATCTCGCCGTCGCCCGTGGGCGGCAGAAGCTCGGGGGACACCGGCGTGTCGAGGATATCGAGCAAGACCTCGGCAATACGCCCGCCAAAGACATCAGCCGCATAGCGCACCAGATGACGCACAAGCGTCTTGGGCACGCTCGCATTGACGGCGTACATGCTCATGTGGTCGCCGTTATAGGTAGCCCAGCCGAGCGCCAGCTCCGACAGGCCGCCCGTGCCGATGACAAAACCGCCGGCCTGGTTGGCCAGATCCATCAGAATCTGCGTACGCTCGCGGGCCTGGCTGTTCTCGTAGGTCACGTCCTGCACGGTCGGATCGTGCTCAATGTCCTTGAAGTGCTGCTCCACAGCCGCGTGGATCGAAACCTCGCGGAAGCTCACGCCCAGGTCGCGCGCGAGCGACTCGGCGTTGGACTTAGTGCGATGCGTCGTGCCAAAGCCGGGCATGGAGACCGCCGTGATACCCGTGCGCGGCAGCCCCAGTGCATCGAAGGCACGCACCGTCACGAGCAGTGCCAGTGTAGAATCAAGGCCGCCCGAAAGACCGATGACTGCAGCCTTGGTGCCCGTATGGGCCAGGCGGGTCTTGAGGCCGGCGGTCTGCAGGTCGAGGATGGTCTCGCAGCGCTCGGCCAGGTCACCATGGTCGGCCGGTACAAAGGGCGCGCGCGGGAAAACGCGGTCGATATCGCAGGCATCGCGCAGGACAGGCTCTTCGGCCAACACGCCCTCAAACGAAAACTCAACGGCCGTGGCCTCCGGCGCATCGTCCGCGCGCGTCCACGTCGTCGAACGACGGCGCTCGGCAACCAGGCGGTCAAGGTCAACGTCGGCGATGGCCATATCGCAAGTAAGCAGTTTGGTCGCGGCGAGCTTGGAGCCGTTTTCGTAGACGAGGTTCTCGCCCGCAAAGACCATATCGGTCGTGGACTCGCCCTCGCTCGCGTCTGCATACGCATAGGCACAGTACAGGCGCGCGCTCTGATTGGAGATGAGGCTGCGGCGATAGTCTGCCTTACCGATAATCTCGTCCGAAGCCGACGGGTTGAGAATCACCGTCGCACCGGCAAGCGCCATCTCGGTCGAAGGAGGCGCCGGCACCCACAGGTCCTCGCAGACCTCAACGCCCAGCACCAGGTCCTCGGCGCCCTCATCACAGCAACGGTAGACAAGCCCCGAGCCCAGCGGGACCGGACCCTGACCGGCAAATTCAAGCCAAACGGGATCGGTAGGTGCCGGAGCAAACCAACGGCGCTCATAGAACTCGCCATAGTTGGGCAAATACTTCTTGGCCGTGAGGCCCAAAAGCTCGCCCGCGCAGCACACGGCGGCGCAGTTGTAGATATTCTCGGCAACCGCAACGGGAAGACCAATGGTAAAGACAATCGGCAGCTCACGAGTCTCGTCGAGGATATGCACCAGAGCAGCCTCGCAGGCATGCAGCAGTGTGCGGTTATGGAACAGATCGGCCGCGGTATAGCCGGTCAGGTTAAGCTCGGGCAGCACCAGCGCGCGAACGCCACGCTCGGCAGCCTCACGCACGGCAGCCAACGCCACCTCGGCATTGCCCTCGACATCGGCCACGCGAATCCGCGGCGACGCCGCCGCCACACGCAAAAAGCCGTCAGACTGAGAAAGGTGAAGATCCATAAGAATGCTCCCGTGCGTAGACGCCATTCATAACAATTAGCAAGCCTTATTGTAGTTCAACCGCCGGGCGCAACCGCATCCCACCAACTTGGTGAGCTATTGATGAGTTGATGGTATCTGCTAAATGTCACGTACGATTCACATCTGGTGGGTACCCTGATGGCTGCATGAAACGAAGCAGATTTACACCGGGAGGACCCCGTATGACAACCAAGTACACCGACGCGCCGCGCACGCGCGTCATGACACCGGCCGCGCTCAACAACGGCGTGCACGAGAACCATTCCATCGGACAGACCATGGCCATCGCGCCCAAAAAGGGCCTGTTCGACGACATTTCCATTCCCCAAATCATCGCCGGCGCCGCAGCTGCCGCCACGAGCGTCGCGCTTGCCTCCAAGATCGGTATCGCCGGATCGGTGATCGGCGCTGCCGTGAGCTCGGTCATCACCGTTGTGTCCTCGCAGATCTACCGCCACTTTATCTCTGCCAGCGCCGAAGCCCTCAAAGGCACGCACACCGCCGTCGACTACCCCGCCGGCGCCTATGAGCCCGTTGAGTTTGATGCCGAGGAGCACCTGGGCGGCGCCGCGACTACGCAGGAGATGCGCCAGATTGCGGGGCGCGCGACCACGGCGCGCGTCGCC
>CABMPS010000244.1 GCA_902388545.1 uncultured Collinsella sp. | reverse complement strand
CGACGCCCAGCGTCAGGCCACCAAGGACGCCGGTAAGATCGCCGGCCTCAACGTCAAGCGTATCGTCAACGAGCCGACTGCTGCTGCTCTTGCCTATGGCCTGGACAAGCAGGGCACCGACCAGCGCATCCTGGTCTTCGACCTGGGCGGCGGTACCTTCGACGTCTCCATCCTCGACCTCGCCGACGGCGTGTTTGAGGTTCTGTCCACCTCGGGCGACAACCACCTGGGCGGCGACGACTGGGATCAGCGCGTCATCGATTGGATGGCCGATAAGTTCCAGCAGGAGAACGGTGTCGACCTGCGTCAGGACCCCATGGCCCTGCAGCGTCTGAAGGAGGCCGCCGAGAACGCCAAGAAGGAGCTCTCCGCAGCCCAGCAGACCACCATCAACCTGCCGTTCATCACCATGAACCAGTCTGGCCCGCTGCACCTCAACTACACGCTGACCCGCGCCGAGTTCGAGAAGATCACCCGTGACCTGCTCGAGCGCTGCAAGCAGCCTGTCACCAACGCCCTGCGCGATGCTAAGCTCAAGCTCTCCGATCTGACCGAGGTCATCCTCGTCGGCGGCTCCACTCGTATGCCCGCCGTCCAGGAGCTCGTCAAGACCATGACCGGCAAGCAGCCCAACATGTCCGTGAACCCCGACGAGGTCGTTGCCGACGGCGCTGCCGTCCAGGGCGGCGTGCTCACCGGCGACGTCGAGGGCATCCTGCTGCTCGACGTTACCCCGCTGTCGCTGGGTGTCGAGACCATGGGCGGCATCATGACCAAGATGATCGACCGCAACACCACGATCCCGACCTCCAAGACCGAGGTCTACTCCACCGCTGCCGACAACCAGACCAGCGTCGAGATCAACGTGCTCCAGGGCGAGCGCGAGCTTGCCCGCGACAACAAGTCGCTCGGTAAGTTCCAGCTGACCGGCATCCCGGCTGCCCGCCGCGGCGTGCCGCAGATCGAGGTCACCTTCGACATCGACGCCAACGGCATCGTCAAGGTCTCCGCTAAGGACAAGGGCACCGGCAAGGAGCAGCAGATCACCATTTCCGGTTCCACCGCTCTGTCCGACGACGAAGTCGATCGTATGGTCAAGGACGCCGAGGCTCATGCCGAGGAGGACAAGAAGCAGAAGGAAGAGGTCGAGGTCCGCAACCAGACCGACAGCCTGTGCTACTCCACCGAGCAGACTCTCAACGAGCTGGGCGACAAGGTTTCCGCCGACGTGAAGTCCAAGGCCGAGGCCGCTATCGCCGACGCCAAGAAGGCGCTCGAGGGCTCTGACGTCGAGGCTATCAAGGCCGCTGGCGAGTCCCTGCAGTCCGTGGCCTACGAGCTGGCCCAGGTTGTCTACGCCGACGCTCAGCAGCAGACCGACGGTGCCGCTGGCGCCCAGCCTGCCGACGATGACGTTGTCGACGCCGACTACGAGGTTGTGGACGACGAGGACAAATAATCATGTCCGCCCGTAAAGCTCGCACGGAGGCGGCCGCCGCTGGCGCCGCCCCCGTTGACTCTGAGGAGAAGGACGTGAAGATTCCCGTAGAGGCCGTTGACGATACCGAGGCCAACGAGGCCCCGGCCGCCGAGGCTGCCGAGAACCAGGTAGAGGATTCCAACAAGGAGGCGACGATGACCGAGGACGAGATGGTGGAAGCCGCTATCCGCGCCGGTGAAGAAGCCGCCGACAACGACTTTAAGCTCAAGTTCGAGCAGGCTCAGAAAGAGCTTGCCGACGTGCGCAATGAGCTCGATGCTGCGGCAGAGGCTCAGAAGGCCGCCGAGGACAAGGCAAAGGACGCCACCGAGCGTACCGCCCGTCTGCAGGCCGACTGGGAGAACTTCCGTCGCCGCACCGCCAATGAGCGTATCGCCGAGCGCGAGCGCGCGACCGAGAAGCTTGTTACCGCGCTGTTGCCGGTGATTGACGATATCGAGCGCGCGATCGACCATGCCCGTAGCCAGGAGCTTTCCGACGACTTTAAGCAGTTCGTCGATGGCGTCGATGCGGTGCATGCCAAGCTGCTCGATGTGTTTGCGCACGAGGGCGTTGAGCCCATCGACCCCAAGGGCGAGGCGTTCGATCCGCTCGAGCACCAGGCCGTGGGGCGTGTCGAGGACGCATCGCAGTACGACGAGACTGTCAACGACGTGTACCAGAAGGGCTACCGCATGGCGGATCGCATCCTGCGTTCCGCGATGGTGACGGTGACCTACGGTGGCGAGAAGCGCCCCGCACCGGAGCCCGAAGCGGCGCCCGAGGATGCTACGGCCGATACGGCCGAGAGCACCGAGGAGTAATTGAGAAGGGCCCCGGGGCAACACCCGGGGCCCTTTCTGACCTAGTGCCATATGAAAGCATGAGCCGCCGCCCGCTGGGCGGCGGATGAAACAGGAGAGGAGCTACGATGGCTGCAGGCAAAACCTTCTATGACATCCTGGGCGTATCCAAGAGCGCCTCCGACAAAGAGATCAAGAGCGCGTTTCGCAAGCTCGCGCAAAAATATCACCCCGATGCCGGCGGCGACGAGGCCAACTTCAAGGAGATCAGCGAGGCCTAC
>CABMPS010000243.1 GCA_902388545.1 uncultured Collinsella sp. | reverse complement strand
TAACGTGCCGCACGTGCCAAGTGGCGCGTGCGGCACGTTTTGGTGCTCGGTTGTTTCCGTTGTGTTACTGCCCAAAGACCTCTTCGGCGATACGGGCGCTTTCGGCGGCGTCCTTGGCGTAGTAGTCCGCGCCGATCTGCTTGGCGTATTCGGGGGTGAGCACGGCGCCGCCCACGATGATCTTGACGCCCGGAACCTCGGCATGGAGCAGCTTGATGGTCTCCTCCATGGCGACGACGGTGGTGGTCATAAGCGCCGAGAGGCCGACGAGCTTAATGTCGCGCTCCTTGACGGTCTTGAGCACTTCCTGCGGATCGACGTCGCGGCCCAGATCAAAGACGGTATAGCCGTAGTTGTCGAGCAGCATCTTGACGATGTTCTTACCGATATCGTGGATGTCGCCCTTGACGGTGGCCACGCAGATCTTGCCCTTGTCGGCAATCTCGCCGGCGGGCATCAGGCGCTTGATGGTGTCGAAGCCCACGCGCGCGGCCTCGGCCGAGGCCATGAGTTGCGGCAAGAAGAACTTGCCCTGGTCAAAGAGGACGCCCACCTCGTCGAGGGCGGGGATAAAGTGGTTGTTGATAAGGTCCATGGCGTCGTGGTCTGCCAGCAGACGCTCGGTCTCGGCAGCGATCTCGCCTTTGCGGCCCGAGACGACCATGCGACGGATCGGGTCGTCGTTGCCGTCGGCGCCGGCGGTGCCGGCAGCGGGCACGGTGTCGGTCGATGCGGCCTGAGCTGCTGCCGGGTTGGCGGCGATCTTATACGGATCGGTCCAGCCGGCATAGCGCTCGATGTATCCGGTCGAGCCCTCGTCCTCAACGCTCAGGACGCGATAGCTGTAGACGGTGTCCATAAAGCGCTTGGAGCCCGGGTTCATGATGGGGGCATCGAGGCCCGCGCCAAAGGCGGCGGCCAAAAAGACCGAACCCAGCAGCGGGCGAGCGGGCAGGCCAAAGCTGATGTTCGACACGCCGAGCGCGCATTTGACGCCCAGGCGCTCCTTGCACAGGGACATGGCGCGCAGGATCTGCTCGGCCTGGCGCTGGTTGGTCGAGGCGGTCATGACCAGGCAGTCAATGAGGATACGGTCCGGGCCGATGCCGTAGCGGGCGGCCTCGGCCACGATGCGCTCGGCGATGGCGAAGCGGGCCTCGGCGGTATCGGGGATGCCGCCTTCGTCGAGCGTAAGGCCGACGACGTTGGTGCCGTAGTGGGCAACCAGCGGAAAGATCTCATCCATGATCTGCTGTTTGCCGTTGACGGAGTTGATGATGGGCTTGCCGGCATAGCGGCGTACGGCGGCCTCGACGGCGGCGGGATCGGTGGAGTCGATCTGCAGCGGCAACAGCGTGGAGCCTTGGAGCTGCTCGGTGGCCTGTTGGATAATCTTGACCTCGTCGATCTCGGGCAGGCCCACGTTGACGTCCAGGATGTCGGCGCCCTGCTCCTGCTGGCTGATGCCCTGGCTCACCACGTAGTCCAGATCGCCGTCGCGCAGGGCCTGCTGCAGGCGTTTTTTACCGGTGGGGTTGATGCGCTCGCCGATGACGGCAATCTTGTGGCCGCCGCTGGGAAGGTCCACGACCGTTTGGGCGCTCGTGACCGACATGCTGGGCTTGCGGCGGCGCGTGCTGGGCGTGTGGTTGTCGATAAGCGTGCGAAGTGCCGCCATGTGCGTGGGTGTGGTGCCGCAGCATCCGCCCACGACGCTCACGCCGTCTTCGATCATGCCGGCTACGGCCTCGGCGTATTCGGGGGCCTGGATGTCGAAGACGGTGTTGCCGTCATCGTCCACGCGGGGCAGTCCCGCATTGGCCTGCACCATAACGGGCTTGTCCGTAACGGTGAGCATACGCGCGGCGAGTCCTCGGAGCTCGGCCGGGCCCTGGCTGCAGTTGATGCCCAAAACGTCGGCGCCGATGGCGTCGAGGGTGATGGCGGCGACCTCGGGGCTCGTGCCCAAGAAGGGGCGTCCGTCTTCCTCGAAGGTCATGGTGGCAAAGACGGGCAGGTCGGAGTTCTCGCGGCAGGCGAGGACGGCCGCCTTGATCTCGGCAAGGTCGGTCATGGTTTCGATAATAAAGAGGTCCACGCCCGCATCGACGCCGGCGCGCACTTCCTCGGCAAAGAGGTCGTAGGCCTCGTCAAAGCTGAGGGTGCCCAGGGGGCGCAGCAGCGCGCCGATTGGGCCGATATCGCCGGCGACGTAGTGGGCACCGGCTGCGCGGGCGCAGGCGACAGCGGCGGCAAAGACATCTGCCACGGTGGCGGTACCGTCGAGCTTGTGGGCGTTGGCGCCAAAGGTGTTGGCGGTGATCACGTCGCAGCCGGCCTCGACGTATTGGCGCTGAATATCGGTAATGACCTGGGGATCCTCAAAGTTGAGCAGCTCGGGCAGAGCGCCGGCTTTCATGCCGGCCGCCTGCAGCATGGTGCCCATGCCGCCGTCGAACAGCAGGTGCCCCGTGCCCTCGATGGCGGCGCGCAGGCGATCGTCCTTAATGCGAAGGTCGTCGATCGTGCGCGTCTTGTATGCAGCGCATCTTCTAATGTTTCCGAACTACGTTGA
>CABMPS010000242.1 GCA_902388545.1 uncultured Collinsella sp. | reverse complement strand
GGTTCTTTCGTCCTGCGGAGTGTCCGCGAAGGTTAGCCCTCAGATCCTGCTACGACTACGTCCTCGGATTGTGGGGCTGAATGAAGGACGTGGCTGTGGGGGTGCCTTGTCCCGGTCGCTGTTTCGCGGCGTGGCCGCGAAACCACGCGCCACTTTGGGCATGGAGGGCTAGCTGATTGTGGCCTTCTGCTGCCCCAGTGCTGTTTCGCGCTTTGCGCGAAACATCGCAGCACTTTGGGCATAGTGGGGGAGTTGGTTGTCGCTGCCTTCTATCCCCTTGCTGTTTCGCGCCTTTGGCGCGAAAGGCGCAGTACTTTGGGCGTGGGGGCTGGCTTGCGGACTCAGATGACCTAGAGAGATATGGGTGCAAACGAGAAATCGTTGTTGGGGTCGTCCTTTTCCATAAACTCATCGAGACAGAATGTCATATAGATTGGAACGTAAAGGATCTTGCCCTCTTTGCAAAGGTTTTCGTGGCTCAGCACAACGGCCTCGGGAATTTTGTACTCGCCCACACTCATCAAACGGTCGAGGGCTGCATGTGCTCGAACTTTCTTGCCCGATTTGACTTCGATTGGGACAACATGCCCGCGGGCACCTTCGATTACAAAGTCGACTTCACCGACCTCACGCGTTTGGTAGTACCACGTATCTGCTCCGAGGGCAACGAGTTCCTGTGCGACCACGTTCTCATAGAGGCCGCCGAGGTTGGGGGTTTTCATGTCAAGGTAGACGGCGCGTGCCGTGCTGCCGGGATACCGCGATGCGAGCATACCTGTATCGGACTCGTATAGTTTAAAGGCCGTCGTTTTCTCCGTCCTCTTGAGAGGACTTCGTGCCTCCGTCACCTGGGGGACCATCAATCCAACGCCTGCGTTCACCAGCCATAGGAAATCCTGCTCGTATTTTTGAAGACGAGCTCCCTCGCCTAGAGACGAGACGATAAAGCGATGGGACTCCGCCTCAAGCTGAACGGGAATTTGCTCGAAAATGGAGCGAACGTTAAACGCTCGAGTCGATGCATATTTAGAGATATCGCTTTTGTACTGATCGACTAGCTGAATTTGAAGCTCACGCGTTCTCACGAGCGAATAGCCCGAATCGATATAGTTCTGAACGACCTCCGGCATGCCGCCGCAAACGATATAAGCTCTAAAGTTTTTGAGCATCGCCTCATGAATAAAATTTTCGACGGGACGCCTCTCGACAAGGCAGCTGCGGATGTCTGCAAGCACATTCTCGCTGATGCTGTTTGCCCAACAAAACTCTTCAAAATCCATTGGCCGCATAACAATGTGCTCGACATACCCCACCGGGAAAGAAGAGATCCCCTTAAACTCAGTCCCAAGCATAGACCCCGAGAAGACATAGCTAAAGCGTCCGTCCTCGACCAGCGCCTTCATAAGTGTAACGATCTGCGGATACTCCTGAATCTCATCGACAAAGATAAGCGTATCTCCCTCAACAAGCGGTGCATCCGCAAGAAGGGCCACACGGTTGATGAAGTCAATGGAGTTCTTAGCGCCAACAAGTACGTCTCTTGCCTCGGCATCAAGTAGCAGATTGACCTCATAATACGAAGCGTAGTTGCTCTTTCCAAACGCGTGAATCGCATAGCTCTTGCCAATCTGACGCGCACCAGTAACAAGCAGGGCCTTATGGGAGTTATTCTTCCAGCTCAAAAGCCTATCAGTGACTTTGCGGCGTAGCATTAAAACACCTCATTGACAAAAATTGGCAAATAGATTTGCCCCTAATCATACAAAAATTGACAAATAGATTTGACCCAAATCATACAAAAATTGGCAAATAGCAAAGCTCACTTAGGCCTCAAAGCCAGCGAGCCAGCACGGTACTTTGCGAAAAGGCTGGCGGCGCCGTTGTTGAGGGTGGCCAGGTTGACAGTGGCGCCGTTAGCGTTCTCGGCTGCTTGGGCGCGCAGGAGCGAAAGGGCGTCGGTAGCGTTCATGCAGAAGCCGACGGTAAAGTTCCATACTGCGAACTCGCAGTCGCTTGCCGCGGGGTGAAGCGCGATCGGCTATCCCTTATGTTGGATGAAAAGCCCCTTGTTTTTGCAGGGGTGCATACTCAACTTATAAGTGCATAGAATCTCGTATAGTGCGAGTAAGATATTGCGCTGTCTGTTTTGTGTTTAGCAGAGATGTAGTTTGCATAATCCGACATAATCCTCGCTGCATTTAAATAAAGTTGCACGTAAATGGCGTAGATATGTCTGAGCTGGGGTTCTGTACGCTGAGCGGATAAAAACGACCGTTCACCGTTCCGCTATTTTCAAAATGAATAAAATGAGCGATAAAGAGAATATAAACCTTAATAAACTCGCGTATCGCACGGGCGCGGGTTATTAATGGGTTGTAGGCCTTTTACAGAAAGGATTCCAGCAATGTCTAAGCCTCTTGGCAAGCCCGATCGTATTGTCGTCGCCCTCGGCGGCAACGCCCTCGGCAACAACCCCGTCGAGCAGATCGAGGCCGTGAGCAACACCGCCCACGCCCTCCTCGGCCTCATCGAGCAGGGCAACGAGATCATCATCACCCACGGCAACGGCCCGCAGGTCG
>CABMPS010000241.1 GCA_902388545.1 uncultured Collinsella sp. | reverse complement strand
TAAACACGAACATGCCGGCGATGATGGAAAGTGCGCCGCTCAGGATAGCGAGGGCGCGGTTGGACGAAAGCTCGGACTCCAGAATGGACATGACACCTTCGACAATCCAGCCAAAGCCGGCCACGATAACCACCATCGTGGTGAGCGTCGCGGTCGAGAAGGCCTGGTTGCGCAGGATTATGACGCCGCCCAAGATAATGAGTAGGTTGGAGATGATGCTCGTCACGCGCCAGCCGGTGGGCAGCAGCGGCTCAAAAATGGCAGTGAATAGTCTGATGGCAGCAGTGATTACAAAGTAAAAACCCAGGACAGTCGTCAAAAAGACGAGGGACTTGGCAGGTGCAAAAAGCAGCGCGATACCAGCAATGAGTGCTAAGACGCCCGTGATGGCGTAGATCCAGCGTACGGCCTTGACGGCTTTGCCCGCCATGCTTTTCTCGTCAAATCCAAACTGGCTCGATTTTTGATCATCGTTCTTAAAGATGCCCATAAGTCTCCTTTCCGTGCGGCGTAAGCCTTGATCGTTACAACCAGTATCCCCTAAGGGCGCTGACGTATGGGTCGGGGAGGGCGAAACGTAACCCAAAGGCCCCGAATTGTTTCCGTTGTTCTCCACGTCGCGATTTTCTATTCAACAGGTGTAGAACATTGCAGCCCTGTTCGTTATTGCCTACGTTTTAGGTTAGATTTTCCTAAGGACAATTGGCTTGTATTGGGGGTCCCTATGAACGAAGCAGTTCCCGAGGCACCGTCGAGTGTCGAATCGATGGCAAAGCAAGGTTGCGAAAAGCTTGGCCTGGACACGTTTGACGCGCTGGTCCGCCGCGCCCGTACGCGCCGCCGCTTTGACGAGTCCATGCGCGTGCCGCGCGAGTTTTTGCTCGAGCTGGCGGAACTGGCGCACCTGGCTCCCTGCGGCGCCAATGCTCAGCGTCTGCGTTTTCATGTGGTGAGCGGTGCCGAGGATTGCGCGCGTGTATTTGATGAGCTTGCATGGGCCGGCGCGCTTAAGGATTGGTCGGGTCCTGCCGAGGGCGAGCGTCCGACCGGCTACATCGCGATTCTTGCCGAGCGCGCTGTTCCGGGTAAGCCCGCCGCGCCCATCACCGAGGTCGACACGGGCATTGCCGCGCAGACGATGATGCTCGCCGCTCGCAGCGCCACGCCCGAGGTGGCAGCCTGCATGTTCAAGGCCTTTACGCCCCGCGCGATCGATGCTATGGGGCTCGATAACGACAAGTATGAGCTCAAGCTGATCATGGCTTTTGGCGTGCCGGCCGAGACGCAGATGATCGATGCGATCGATTCCAACCCCGACGGCTCAATTAATTACTGGCGTGACGATGCGCAGGTGCACCACGTACCCAAGCGCCCGCTCGCCGACGTGCTGGTGTAGCTGAGCGTCACCGCGGCGTGATCAGACGGTAAACCACCACAAAGGTGCCTGTCCCCTTTGTGGTGGTACGAGGGGAGAGCGTGTGGCAGATCTGTATTTGGTGCGGCATGGGCAGACTGAGCTCAATGTGCAGAGCATTTTGCAGGGCTGGCACGATTCGCCGCTTACGGCGCGCGGGCGCGAGCAGGCGCTGACGGCGCGTACGGCGTTTGCGGCGCGTGGCGTGGCCTTTGATCATGTGTATTCCTCGCCGTTGGGCCGGGCGCGGCATACGGCCGAGCTTATCGTTGGCGAGGGCCGTTCCATTGAGCTGGTCGATGACCTGCGTGAGTGGCATTTTGGCTCGCTGGAGGGCACATCAAATCGCGAGATGCCGCCGCAGCCCTGGGGCGATTATCCGGTGGCCTTTGGCGGCGAGTCGGAAGTGCAGCTTCAGTCGCGCATGGTCGCGGCGCTGTCCCGTATTATGGCCCGGCCGCAGCACGACTGCGTGCTGGCGGTTTCCCATGGCTCAGCCTGCCAGGAGTTTCTTGAGTATGTGACTGGCGGGGGAGAGCTACCCGACAACGGTGCCGTGCTTCATTTTGGCTATTGCGACGGGGCGTTTTCGCTCTTGGGTTGGTAACGAACGAAAGGACCCCTATGAATAAAGATCTGTATCTGGTCCGTCATGGACAGACGATATTCAACCTTAAGCGTATCATTCAGGGGTGGAGTGACTCGCCGCTTACGCAGTTGGGTTGCGACCAGGCGGCGCGCGCCGGCATGTTTTTACGTGCGCGCGGCATTGAGCCCGATCATGCCTACACCTCTACGCTTCATCGCACCGAGCAGACTATCGCCAACTTGTGGCCGGGCTTGGCGTACGAGCGCCTGGACGGCCTGCGTGAGTGGTTCTTTGGCGACTTTGAGGCCGAGCGCGTGATGCTTATGCCCGAGCGCCCGTGGCGCGACTTCTATCGGCAGTTTGGCGGCGAGGGCCAGATCCAGGTGCGCACGCGCATGGTGGCGACGCTGACCGATCTTATGCGGCGTCCGGACCATACGTGCGTGCTCGCGGTAAGTCATGGCTCAGCTATCAAGGAGTTTTTGGACCACGTGCGGGGCGCGGCGGCCGACGAGCGCGAACGCGTGCCGGGCAACTGCTCAGTGCTGCATTTTGCGTTTGACGATGCGGCCGATACGTTTGAACTGGTCGAAGTCTTTACGCAGGAAGACTACGCGCGCGAGCT
>CABMPS010000240.1 GCA_902388545.1 uncultured Collinsella sp. | reverse complement strand
CGGGCACCGTCTCGCAGCGGCAGACAATCTGTCCCCACGCGGGATCGGACTCGATCAGCTCCTCCTTGCGCGCCAGCGATGCGCGGTCAAAGTCGTCCGGCGCGCGGCGAATTGGGTTCCAGTCCGCCCGCTCGTGCAGCTCCACGCCCGCCTCACGCATCACAAGCTCCATGCGCTCGGCAATGGCCGGCGCGCTTGCCACGCCCGGCGACTGAATGCCCGCCGCCTGGAACAGCCCCGGCACCACGGCCGACTGTCCAATAAAGAAGTCGTTCGTTCCCTGAATGACCGGACGCCCGCCGGCAAATGCGCGCACCACACGTCGCGTATCCAGATCGGGCACTAGCTTGTGCGCGCCGGTCAGCAGCGCGTTCACATCGCTTGCATAGGTCTGCGTGTCACCCGGCTCGCGCACGGCGGCCGTCGCGGTGATCACGGTGTTGCCGTGCACGGTGCCTGTCACGATAACGCCCTTCGACACCGGCGTCGGCACGGGGTAGAGCGACATGAGCGTGCGCGGTTCCTTGTCCAGCACCACGATGTTGCCCTGGCGCCAGACCATCTGGAACTCCTCGGCGCCCGCCATATGCGAGATGTCGGCGGCGCCGTTGCCCGCGGCGTTGATCAGGTAGCGGCAGCGCACGTCTCCGGCGGGCGTCGCCAACGTAAAGCGCGCGCGGTCCTTGCTGTCGGCAGCAGCGTCCTCGTCGTGCGAGCTAGCAACCTCAATCGCTTCCACCGGTGCGGAGCGCATAAACGTTACGCCGTTGGCAACCGCGTTCTCCAGCGCGGCGATGGCCACTTCAAACGGGTCAACGTAACCGGTCGAAGGGCACCACAACGCGCATGTTGCGTCGGCGCTGGCACGCGGTTCCAGCTCGCGGATACGTTCGGGGCCGATAATCGACAGCTCGGACACGCCGTTGGCTAGGCCATTCTGGCGCAGCTTCTCCAGGTGTGCGCGGTCTTCGTCGTTAAACCCCAGCACCATCGACCCGGTGCGGCGGAACAAAAATCCCAGCTCCTGGGCCCACGTGCCATATAGCTCGCAGCCGCGGGCGTTGACCTGCGCCTTTACGGTTCCCGGAGCCGGATCGTAGCCGGCGTGAACCAGGCCGCCGTTGGCCTTCGAGGCGCCCAGCGCAATGTCGTTGGCCGCCTCGACCACGCATATGGACAGGTCATAGCGCGCGAGCTGCCGCGCGATGGCGCACCCGGTGATGCCGGCGCCCACAATCGCGATATCAAACGTTTCTGCCACGGTGCCTCCCAGATGAGTTGACAGGCTGTCAATAAGACTATCCTACGGCCTGCACATCCCCAGTGCGGCGGCAATGCGGCGAACAGCCCCGCAACACCCGCCAACGGCAGGCGAGGGGAGACTCGGCAACGTCGACAACCTCGTCTGCCAACAACTACGGCAACCGTTCGTCTCGATCTGTAACAGTTGGACGAGGATTTGGGTTCCAGTTGTTACAGTTTGAGACATTCGGTTTGGACGGTTTTCTTTGTCTTAATCTGCAACAGTTAGCTGAGGATTTGGGTTCTAGATGTTACAGATTTAGATGAACCTATCAGTCGGTTTCGAATGTCTAAATCTGTAACGGTTAGACCTGTTTTTGCCGAGTTGTTGTTACAGATTGAGATATTTTAACGGGGGGCTCACCGTTCGTCTTGATCTGTAACAGTAAGAGGGGGTTTGGGGCCCAAGATGTTATATATCGAGATTTAAGTCGGGGAGAGAACGGTTTGCCTCGATCTGTAACGTCTAGACCCGGATTCCGCTCCCACCTGTTACAGATTGAGATGTTTGTGTCCGCGCCAGCCCAGCGTCTAGCCGTGGTCCCATATAAACAAACCCCGTGGTAAACTTGACCGGACTGTTAATATTCCGAAAGGTACCCGTAATGTCCAAGTACATCTCCGAGCTCATGTCGCCGCAGCTTATGGGCGTCGTCTATGCCTTCGTTGGCTTTATCATCGCCCTGTATGTGCTGTCGGTCGTCTATGTGTTCATCGACGCTCGCCGCCGCGGTGCCAGTGCCTACGTGGCATGGGGCATCATCGCCCTCATCCCGTTTGTGGGTCTCATCGCCTACCTGGTCCTGCGCCCGCACTCCTACGCATCCGACCGCGAGGAGCAGGAGCTGGACATGGCCCTGCGCGAGCGCCAGCTTGCCCAGTACGGCACCTGCCCGCAGTGCGGCGCGCCCATCGAGAAGGACTTCGTCGTCTGCCCGGTGTGCGACACCCAGGTCCGCAACGTATGCCCCAGCTGCCATCGTCCGCTCGACGCGCACTGGAAGGTCTGCCCCTACTGCCGAACTCGCATCCAGTAACGCATCCATCGCCGGGCCGGCCGTAAGCCACGGGCACGCCGCAAACACGCGCACCCCGCCCCCACGCGATGAAGCATGCGTAGAAAATCGCCCGCCGTGCCATTAAGGTGCGGCGGGCGCTTGTATACCAAGGCAACCTGCCTATAATGATGCAAGTCAAAAACGCCGAGCGCATCGCACGCACTTGCATCAGGCATCCGAGAGGAGAAAACATACCCATGAAGGCACTCTACAATGACGGTTCGGTGGCCGAGCTCCCGCAGGACGAGGTCACTCGCCCGTGCGCACAAGGTCTTTG
>CABMPS010000239.1 GCA_902388545.1 uncultured Collinsella sp. | reverse complement strand
GAGGGCTTTAAGGAGGAGACCGGCATCGACGTGCTCGTTTCCGGTTTGGGCTCTTCCGCTGGCATCGAAGCCGTCAGCGCTGGCACGGCCGATATCGCCAGCTCCTCCCGTGGACTCAATGCCGACGAACAGGATCTGGGCCTGACTCCCATCGTCATTGCCCACGACGGTATCGCGGTCATCGTGAACGAAGACAACCCCGTCGATAACCTCTCGACCGAGCAGCTCCGCGATATCTATGCCGGCAAGATCACCAACTGGAAAGAAGTCGGTGGCGAGGACCTGAGGATTCAGGTTATCAACCGAGATGAGGCGTCTGGCACGCGTGAAGCCTTCCGCACCATCGTGATGGACGGCACCCCGTTCGATCGCCGCTCCGCCGTTCTTTCGGGCACGGGCCAGGTGCGCGACGTGGTATCTCGTTCGCGCGGGGCTATCGGCTACATTTCGCTGGGCTTCGTCGATGGCCTCAACGCCAAGACCTCGGTCAAGGCCGTCTCGGTCAATCATGTTGAGGCGTCCGAGAAGACGGTCGCGAGTGGCGGCTATCCCATCTCGCGTGACCTGTACTTCTTTGTGAAGGGTGCGCCTTCGCAGCAGGCGCAGGATTACATCGACTACGTGACGTCCGAAAAGATGGACAAGCAGATTCGCGAGGCGGGCTTTATTCCCGTCACCAACGACGAGAAGGGGAGTGAGTAGCATGGAAGCACAGGAAAACTCCCAGACTGAGCAGAATGCTCAGGCGCCCAAGAAGCGCGAGCTGGCGCTCGTATCGCGCAGCACCTATATCAAGGAGAAGGCGCTGCAGTGGATTTTCTTTGCCTGCGCGTTCTTGGCGGTTGTTACCGTCATCCTGATTTTTGTCTTTACCACGTACTCGGCGCTGCCCGTCTTTACCGACATCGGTCTGGCGGACTTCTTTAGCTTTACGTGGGCACCCTCTGAGGGCCACTACGGCATCGTGTCGCTGCTTGCCGGCTCGGGTCTGGTGACCGTCGGTGCGCTCGCCATGGGTGTGCCCCTAGGCGTGGGCACGGCCGTGTATCTGGTCGAGATCGCCAGCAAGCGCGTGCGCAAGCTCATCAGCCCTGCCGTTGACCTGTTGGCCGGCATCCCTTCTATCATCTATGGCTTCTTTGGCATGATCATCATCCGTCCGTTTATCGCGCAACTGACCGGTGGTCTTGGTTTTGGTGCGCTGACGGCGTGGTTCGTGCTTGCCATCATGATCGTCCCTACCATCACCACGCTCACCATCGATGCCCTCAATTCCATTCCCATGGGTATTCGCGAGGCATCGTATGCCATGGGTGCTACTAAGTGGCAGACCATCTATAAGGTCGTGCTACCTGCCGCCAAGCTGGGTATCGTGGATGCCATCGTGCTGGGTATGGGCCGTGCCATCGGCGAGACCATGGCCGTGCTCATGGTCGTGGGTAACGCCCCGGTTATTCCCGACAGCATTGCGAGCCCCATCTCGACGCTCACGAGCCAGATCGCGCTCGACATGAGCTATTCCTCGGGTCTGCACCGCTCGGCGCTGTTCGGCATGGGCGTGGTCCTGTTTATCATCTCCGCCACGCTGGTGGGCATCGTCCGTCTGATTTCCAAGAAGAAGAGGGGGTAGGCTATGTCCGATTCCGTTGACACGACGGTCGATACGACCTCGTCGCGCGAGCGCATCAAGCGTGCCCTTTCCCATGGCAAGAAGGGCCGCATCAACAAGGACCTGTCCAACAAGATCATGCTTGGCGTGTTCCGTGCCGCGGCATACATCACCACGCTGGTGCTTGTCGCTATCATTGCCTATGTGGTCATTAACGGCCTGCCGCATATCTCGCTCGACTTTATCTTCGGTTGGCCCCAGGGCGTCAACGCCGAGGGCGGAATTTGGCCCACGATCGTCTCGACCGTCTATGTGACGGCGCTCGCCATGCTTATCTGCACGCCGATTGCTGTGCTGGCAGCCGTCTATCTGGCCGAGTACGCCAAGCAGGGCAAGGTCGTCGAGCTCATTCGCTACGCTGCTGACGCTTTGGCCTCGGTGCCCTCCATCGTTATGGGCCTGTTTGGCTACGCCTTGTTTGTCGAGGCCATGGGCCTGGGCCTTTCGATGGTCTCGGCCGCTCTGGCGCTCGCGCTCTTGATGCTTCCCATCGTCATGCGCACCACCGAAGAGGCCATTCGCGCCGTCCCGCGCTATATCCGTTGGGGCGCGTACGGCCTGGGCGCCACCAAGTGGCAGGTTGTCTCCAAGATTGTGCTTCCTTCTGCCTTTGGCCGTATTGCCACGGGCATCGTCCTCGCCATCGGCCGCGCCATTGGCGAGACCGCGGTGGTGCTCTACACCATGGGCCAAGCCATCAATCTACCTATTTCGCCGCTCGATTCCGGCCGCCCCATGACGGTTCACCTGTACCTGCTTGCCAACGATGGCATCAACATGAACGCAGCCTACGGCACCGCGCTCTTGCTGATGGTGATCATTCTGGCCTTCAACCTGTTTGCGCGCTTCCTGTCGCGCAAGCGTCGCTAGTTAAGGAGTCCCATGTCCGTTTATCAGTCCGCTCCCACGCTGGAGCAAGCGGCCATCACGGCCAAGGATTTCAACTTTTGGTACGGTGACTTTCATGCGCTGACGAGATCGGA
>CABMPS010000238.1 GCA_902388545.1 uncultured Collinsella sp. | reverse complement strand
CTGGCGCGAGTCGATGACGATGATCTTGCCGGCGCGGCGTGCCTCGGCGTAGCCGTCCAGGTGGATCTTGAACCAGCTGTCCTCAAAGGCGGCGTTGTGTGCCATGTACGGGTACTTCTTCATAAGCTTGAGCAGCTGCTTTTGCAGCTCTTTGTTCTCGCGGAACGGCTTTTTGCCGTCGATGTCGTCCCAGGTGATGTGGTGGATATTCGACAACGGCACATCCTCGCCGCGGTAGATGTCGGGCAGGCCGCAGTAGTGTGCCTCGGCGTCATGCGGGACGGCGTCGCTGGTGAGCTCCATGATCTCCCAGCCCACGTTGATGATATAGCCGCGCTCGGGTGCACGTCCGGTGGTCTCGATGTCGATACCGAGCACGGTGCCCTGGATGGGCTTGCGGGCGTAGGCCACGCCGAGCGCGTCGCGGTCGCCGCGGATTTCGCGCATAACGGACGCGGCGGTGCGCTTTTGCATCTTGCCGATGGCGGCGCAGGTGTCGGCATCGGACAGGCCGCGCGAGAGCGTCGCGGGCGTCACGTTGCGCAGACGCGCCTCGCCAATCTGGTCGCACAGGTCGCGGTTGCGGTCGGCCAGGTCGCGCACGGTGGCAAAGTCGAAGCCGGGGTCGCCCTCGGCGGTAAAGTACTCGGTTTCGAGCACCTTAAGGGCCTCCTCGCCCTTCTGGCGCTCGGACTCCATGGCGCCGTGGTCGCCGTAGATAAACATGGGGATAAACGGCTGGCGCTCGTATTCGAGTGCTTGCGATACGTTCATATGCTACTCCTTGGACGGGCCGCGTTGTGCGGCTCGAGGTTACTGAGTTATGGCGAGATGATAGTTTACCATAGGCAACTATTGGCACCGCGCCCGGGACAACTACAATACCCTAGTTGACCGCTAGGACTTTTACAATGCTGCCGAAAGACACGAAAGGTTCCATCCGTCATGGATTTACTGATTGATATTCTGCTCGACGCCGGCAAGGACACGCTGTCGCTGGTGCCGTTTTTGTTGGTGACGTATCTTGCTCTCGAGACACTTGAGCACGTTGCGGGCGACCGCGTCAACGGCGCTATCAAGCGCGCCGGCGCTGCGGGTCCCGTGGTTGGCTCGCTGCTGGGCATGGTGCCGCAGTGCGGATTTTCGGCCATGGCAGCAACGCTGTACGCCGGCCGTGTCGTGACCTTGGGCACGTTGGTGGCGGTGTTCCTTTCGACCTCCGATGAGATGCTGCCGCTGTTGCTTGCCGAGCAGGTTCCCGTGCAGACTATGGCGATGCTTTTGGCTTCGAAAGCGCTGATCGCACTGGTCACGGGTTTTATCGTGGACGCTGCCATTCGCGGCCTGCGCCGTAACGCCCGCGCGCACGCGGCGATTCGCCGTACCGTGCTGGGAACCGCGGCCAACCCGGCCCACGTGAACTGCGCGCACGACGACCACAGCGGCGGTGACATCATCGACGAGGTGGCCGAGGCAGGCGTGAGCGCCGACCACATCCACGAGCTGTGCGAGCGCGACCATTGCGGTTGTGATGAAGACGAGGACGAGCACGAACACGGACATGGCCACGATCACGGTCATGAGGGCGAACATGAACACCATGATGGTCACGGTCACTCTCACTCCCACGAAGGGACGCCTGTCCTGTCGATCATCCGCAGTGCGATCTCGCACACCGTGCAGGTCTCGGTATTCATTTTTCTGGTGACGCTGATTCTGGTCGCCGTGCTCGAGACGTTCGGCGAGTCCGCGATCGAGCAGTTCCTGCGCGGCAACGAGACACTCGCTGTCCTGGGTTCGGCGCTTGTCGGGCTGATTCCCAATTGCTCGGCGAGCGTGGTCATTACACAGCTGTATCTGGAAGGCGCGCTGCAACTGGCGCCGATGCTCGCCGGCACGCTCATTTCCGCCGGCGTGGGTTATCTGGTGCTGTTCCGCACCAACCGCAGCGCCCGCGAAAATGCCGTGTTCCTGATCATGATGTACGTCATCGGCGCTGGCTGGGGCCTCATCCTCTCCGCCGTTGGCCTCTAAGTAGGCCTAAAAAATGGGCTTCAAATAGCCATGCTCAGCGCCTGCGCAATGCGGCGACGCATGGCATTTTGAAGCCCGTTTTTTGTTGAGCCATGGATTCCGAGCGCTCACACCGCTCAAAACAAAAAGGTAGATTTTAGGCATGTCTCAAAAATCTACCTTGGTTAGTGCAGCAACTCGGTGAGGTTGCGTTTAAAGCGGGCGCGGTCTTCGCTGGTAAATGCTGCCGGACCGCGAGTGCGTCCGCCGGCGCGGCGTACCTTCTTTTCCTCGTGGCGAATAAACAGCTGCATGTCGATAGTCGCCTTGTCGTACACGCGCCCGCGCACACCGATGGCGGCGGCATCGCGCCCGAGCACCATGCTCGCCAAGCCAATGTCCTGCGTCACGACCACGTCGCCCGCCTGCAGGCGTTCGACAATGGCAAAGTCGGCGCTGTCGGCGCCCACGCTCACGTCGAGCGTCGTGACCCAAAAGCCGCGTCGCGCGTGCTCGGCATCGCGCGGGTCGTCGCGGCGAATGTGCCGTTCCAGGTTTTGCGTGCTGTTGCCGGCGATAACAACGGCGACGCCCGCCCGCCGCGCGCAGTCAATCGACTCGCGCGTGACCGGGCAGGCGTCGGCATCAATAAAGAGCGTCTT
>CABMPS010000237.1 GCA_902388545.1 uncultured Collinsella sp. | reverse complement strand
CGGCAAGGGCACGGCGAATTTCTTCATCGTCATCGGCATCATGCTGCTGGTATCGGGCGGCATGAAGTTTATCCAGGAAGCCCGCAGCGGCAATGCGGCCGAGGCCCTCAAGGACCTGGTCTCCAACACCTGCTGTGCCCTGCGCGGCGGCAAGCGTCTCGAGATTCCCTTCGACGAGCTCGTCCCCGGCGATATGATCCGCCTCTCTGCCGGCGATATGGTGCCGGCCGACGCCCGCATCATCACCGCGCGCGACCTGTTTGTGATCGAGTCCGCGCTCACGGGCGAGAGCGAGGCCGTCGAGAAGACCGCCGCCGCCACGGTCGCCGAGGGTGCCGGCAGCTCCGCGCTGCCGCTGTCTGCCTGCAAGAACATCGTCTTTACCGGCACCTCCGTGCAAAACGGCACCGCCATGGCACTTGTTGTGGCCACCGGCTCGGACACCTACCTGGGCGGCATCGCCAAGATGCTCAACGGGCGCGGCGAGAAGAGCGCGTTTGACCGCGGCGTCTCGAGCGTCTCCATGCTGCTCGTACGCCTTATGCTCGTTATGGCGCCGGCCGTCTTTGCCATCAACGCCGCCACCAAGGGCAACGTCATCGACGCGCTACTGTTCGCCACGAGCGTGGCCGTGGGCATCACGCCGCAGATGCTCCCCGTCATCGTGACCACGAGCCTGTCGCAGGGCGCCAAGGACCTCGCCCGTCGCCAGGTTATCGTCAAGGAGCTGCCGGCGATCCAAAACCTCGGCGCGATGGACGTCCTGTGCTGCGACAAGACCGGCACCCTCACCGAAGACCGCATCGTGCTCGAGCGCTACCTCAACATCGACGGCAACGAGGACGCGCGCGTGCTGCGCCATGCTTTTTTGAACAGCTTCTTCCAGACCGGCCTCAAGAACCTTATCGACCTGGCCGTCATCGACCGTGCCGACGTGACGCCCTCGACCGTGGTACCCGACTCCATGCTGGGCCAGAGTCTGCGCGACCGCCATACCAAGGTCGACGAGGTGCCCTTCGATTTCTCGCGCCGTCGCCTGAGCGTAGTTGTCGCCGATGCCCAGGGCAAAACCCAAATGGTTACCAAGGGGGCTGCCGAGGAAATGCTCGAGATCTGCTCCTTTGTCGAGGTTGATGGCACTGCCCAGCCGCTTGCCGAAGACAAGCTCGCCCAGATTCGCAAGCAGGTCGCCGAACTCAATGCCGAGGGCTTGCGCGTGATTGCCGTGGCGCAGAAGACCGATCCGCGCTGCGTGGGCGAGTTTGGCATCGCCGACGAGTGCGACATGGTGCTGATGGGCTTTTTGGCCTTCCTCGATCCGCCCAAGGCGAGTGCCGCGGGCGCCGTCGCCACGCTCGAGGCCAAGGGTGTGGCGGTCAAGGTCCTGACCGGCGACAACGACCGCGTTGCCGCCACCGTCTGCGAACAGATCGGTATCGACGCGAGCAACGTCTTGCTCGGCTCCGAGATCGATGCGCTCGATGACGCCGAACTTGCCGAGCGCGCCGAGAACACCCACCTCTTCGCCAAGCTCTCGCCGCTGCAGAAGGCGCGCCTGGTGCGCGTCATGCGCGAGTTGCTCGGCCACACCGTGGGCTTTATGGGCGACGGCATCAACGACGCCGCCGCGATGCGTGCGAGCGACTGCGGCATCTCGGTCGACTCCTCCGTCGATATCGCCAAGGAATCCGCCGATATCATCTTGCTCCAAAAGGACCTGGGCGTGCTCGTGCGCGGCATCATCGAAGGCCGCCGCACCTACGGCAACCTGCTCAAGTACCTCAAGACCACGGTGAGCTCCAACTTTGGCAACGTGCTATCCGTGACCGTCGCGAGCCTGTTCTTGCCGTTTTTGCCCATGAGCGCTCTGCAGCTGGTGCTGCTGTCGCTGGTCTACGAGATCGTGTGCATCGCACTGCCGTGGGACACCGTCGACAACGCCTGGACTGCCCGCCCGCGCGCTTGGGACGCTGCGTCCATCAAGGGCTTTATGCTCGAGCTGGGCCCCGTGAGCTCGCTGTTTGACATCGTGACCTTCGCCGCGCTCTTCTTTGTGGTGTGCCCCGCCGCCGTGGGCGCAAGCTGGTCCGAGCTTGCCGCCGCGGGCGACGTCGCGGGTATGGCGACCTTTGCGGCGCTCTTCCAGAGTGGCTGGTTTGTCGAGTCCATGTGGTCGCAGACGCTCGTGATCCACATGCTGCGCTCCCCGCGCCTGCCGAGCCCGCGCGACCACGCCGCGCCCGCGCTGTGCGTTCTCGCCGTGCTGGGCCTGGCGCTCGTCACTTGGCTGCCGGCAAGCCCCATCGCCGATGCACTCGGCCTCATGACGCTACCAGCGAGCTTTTTCGCGCTGCTCATCGGCATCGTTTCCGCCTATATCGCGCTCACCCAACTGGCCAAGCGCCGCTACATCGCCCGCCACGGCGAGCTGCTGTAACTTCACCGGCACCCTCGTCAAGGATGTTTGGGCCGCCGCGACCCGCCCCCGCTGGCCGCGGCGGCCCAAAACAGCTAAAAACGCCCCTCACCCCCGCTTTAATTTCTTTTGCAAGTTTTAACTTCTTTTGCTTTCTTTCACTTCTTTTAACAAGGCGCCCGGCGGGCATAAGTTGCTCGCCGGGGGTGTCGGTTCGACGAAGAGGCCTCAGCCGTAGCAACGGATTGCCCAGCGAGAG
>CABMPS010000236.1 GCA_902388545.1 uncultured Collinsella sp. | reverse complement strand
CACGGCGGCATCAAGCTCAACCGTCACCTCTTCGTGACCCACCGCCACCAAGTGGCCCACGCGCACGCCCTGGTTGATCGCGCGCTCAAAGCTCATGAGCTCGGCACCCGAACGACCCCGCAGGTAAGCATCGGTAAACCCACGGTTAAACGACCTTCCCAGCTCGCGTTCAAGCTCTTCCACGGCACCGGAGTCCCACGCGCCGTCGCACAGCATATCGAGTGCCCGACGCCACACCCTCACCACGTTGAATACGTAATCGGGATTCTTCATGCGTCCCTCGATCTTGAGCGATGCCACGCCGGCGGCAACAAGCTCGGGCAGGTGCGCGATACCCAGATAGTCACGCGGACAAAGCAGGCGGTCTCCCTCGACGGCAACAACACTCTGCCCCGCCTCGTCCACTAGGTCGTACGCCAGACGGCACGGCTGCGTGCAGTCGCCGCGCATCGCCGAGCGCCCACGCCGCAAGGCCGAGAACTCGCACGCCCCCGAATAGCCGATGCAAATCGCACCGTGGCAGAATACCTCGATGGGCACGCCCGTGGCACATAGCGCCGCAATCTCGTCGACCGTCAGCTCGCGTGCCGTCGTCACGCGCTCGACCCCCAGCTCATCGGCGGCAAGCCGCACGGCACCCTCGCTATGAGCGCCCGCCTGCGTGGACAGGTGAATCTCGACCCCGGGAATCGCCGCGCGCAGCGCGCAGGCCAACCCGGCATCGGCGACAATCAGAGCATCGGCGCCCAGCTCCAGTGCATGAGCTCCCAACGCCACCGCGTCGGACAACTCATCGTCAAACACGAACACGTTGAGCGTTACGTACACACGCACGCCATGGGCATGCGCCACGGCGCAGCCGCGCGCAAACTCGTTATCCGTAAAGCCATGGGCGCTCACACGGGCGTTAAAGCCGCCCAACCCCGCATAGATGGCATCGGCACCCGCGGCGATGGCCGCAAGCATCTGGTCGAGTCCGCCCGCCGGCGCCAGCAGCTCGGGCAGCGCCGCACCGGCAGCATCCAATCCAGTCTCGTATTGTCCGCTCGGCCCCATCGTCCGAATCGCCATCGACAAACTCCTTACCAAGGTATGCATTCACTCTGAAAAATGCCGTCTTCCAGCATACACGAGGCCTCGCGCGCCCCGTTTGGTTTATCGTGTAATAACTTATGTCCATCCTGCCCCGACGGCACATCCACCGTCCGGCACGACATACCTGGAGGTCAATATATGGGTCCTCGCCAACGACAGGGACGCAGCCGTTCAAAGACGCATGCTCTGCCCATAATCCTGCTCTCGTTTTTGGGCTTTCTGCTGATTGCGGGCGTGGCATTTGGCATCGGCATGGTCGGCAACGTCAACCGCTGGCTGTCCGATCTGCCCGACTACACCGACGCCAACGCGTATCTGGTGAGCGAGCCCACCGAGATCGTCGACTGCAACGGCAACAAGATCGCGAGCTTCTACACGCAAAACCGCAAGTCTATCACCAAGGACGAGGTCTCCCCCTACGTGCTGCAGGGCACCGTTGACGTCGAGGACGAGCGCTTCTACGAGCACGGCGGTATCGACCTGTGGGGTATCGCGCGTGCTGCGGTGGCAACCCTCGGCGGCGGGCACGAAGGCGCCTCGACGATCACCCAGCAGCTTGTGCGCAACACCATCCTGCAGGAGGAGCAATTCGACTCGACCATTGAGCGTAAGGTGCGCGAGGCCTACATCGCCATCAAGATGGAGGACATGTACTCCAAAGACGAGATCCTCATGATGTACCTCAACACCATCTATTACGGCCACGGCGCCTACGGCATCGAGGCCGCAGCCGAGACCTATCTGTCCAAGAGCGCCGCCGACCTCACCCTGAGCGAGGCCGCGCTACTCATCGGCCTTCCCAACTCGCCTTCGCAGTACGACCCCACGGTCAATCCCGATCTGGCACTGTCTCGCCGCAACAAGGTTCTCGACAACATGCTGCGCCTGGGCCACATCACCCAGGAGGAGCACGATGCCGCACAGGCCGAGCCCATCACCCTCAACGTGACCGAAATCTCGGGCAGCGGCGTCGACGTTTACTCGCAGCCCTACTTTGTCTCCTACGTCAAGCAGCTGCTGGAGCAGGAGTTCTCGACCGACGTGCTCTTTAAGGGCGGCCTAACCGTCAAGACCACCATCGACCCCACGATGCAGCAGGTGGCAGAGAATGCCGTCCGCGAGCAGCTCGACACGCTCTCGCTTGACGGCCTGGACATGGGCATGGTCGTCGTCGACCCCAAGACCGGCTACATCAAGTGCATGGTGGGCGGCTACGACTACAACGCCGACGAGAACCACGTAAACCATGCCACGGCCAAGCGTCCCGTCGGCTCCACCTTTAAGGCCTTTACGCTGGCAACTGCCATCCAAAACGGCATGAACCCCAACGTCACCCTCAACTGCAACTCGCCGCTCAAGGCCAAGGGCACCACGACCGAGGTCCAAAATTACGCCAACCAGAGCTACGGCAACATCACGCTTAAGCAGGCGACGGCATACTCCTCCAACACCGGCTACATCCAGGTGGCGGAAGCCGTCGGCAACAGCAAGATCATCTCGCTCGTCAAAAAGCTCGGCATCGACCCCGCCAAGGACAACATCGAGGACGTTCCCGTCATGACGCTCGGCACCGGCTCGATCTCGCC
>CABMPS010000235.1 GCA_902388545.1 uncultured Collinsella sp. | reverse complement strand
AGGGCGCTGCGGCGACGGCCGTCATGTCGGGCAACGCGTCGCTCGCGCTCGATGGCGAGGGCGTCAAGGATGCCGCGGCCGCCATGGCCAAGGCCACCGTTGAGGCCAAGACCCTTGCCGAGGAAAAAGAGATCGCCCAGGCCAACCGCTTCCCCAAGCTGTCCCTTGTGGACCTTAAGTACCGCGACTGGGAATCGCCGGCCTACGACGATGCCATCTCGCTGGAGGACTTTGTCGACAGCTTCCGCGCGTTCGCCTGCAGCCAGATGAAGCTCTACTACACGCCTGAGGTCATCCGCCGCTTTGTGGCCGGCATGGCCGCCTCCAAGCTGCTGATCCTGGAGGGCATCTCGGGTACTGGTAAGACCTCGCTGCCCTACAGCTTTAGCCGCTATCTGGATAACCCCGCGACCATCGTGTCGGTGCAGCCGAGTTTTCGCGATCGCACCGAGGTACTGGGCTACTTTAACGAGTTTTCCAAGCGCTTTAACGAGACCGAGTTCCTCCGCGCCGTGTACGAGGCGGGGCTTCGCCAAGACCCGTCCATGATCGTGCTCGACGAGATGAACCTCGCCCGCGTGGAGTACTACTTTGCCGAGATCCTGTCGGTGCTCGAGATGCCCAGCCACGACGAGTGGGTGCTCGATCTGGTGCCTACCCAGTGGGCCGCCGACCCCAAGGGCCTGCACGACGGCAAGCTCACCATTCCCGACAGCCTGTGGTTTATCGGCACGGCCAACAACGACGACTCCACCTTTACCATCACGGACAAGGTGTACGACCGCGCGATTCCCATCGAGCTCAACGAGCGCGCCGATGCGTTTGAGTGCGAGCCGCACGAGCGCGTGCACGTGACGGCCGAGCATCTGCAGTATCTGTTCCAGAAGGCCAAGGTCGAGTACGTGATCGACGAGGAACTGCTCCAGAAGATGCACAAGCTGGACCAGTACCTGCAGACCCGCTTTAAGCTGGCCTTTGGCAACCGTATCATCAAGCAGATGTACGACTTTATCCCCGTGTACGTGGCGTGCGGCGGCACCGAGCTGGGCGGCATGGACTACATCATCGCCCGCAAGGTGCTTAAGAAGTTTGAGTCCATGAACGTGAGCTTTGTGCGCGACGAGATGAAGGGCCTGATCGAGTACATCGAGAAGACCTTTGGCGAGGGCGGCCTGCCCGATTCCGTCATGTATCTGCAGCGGATCCAGAACTTCTACTAATGCCGTAAGCGCGGGGCGATGTGATGTCGCCCCGTCCCTTTCCGATCGATCCAATCTATGGAGTAACCCATGTCCGAGACCATTCAGGACCTCTATACCAGCTTCTCCGAGCAGATGGAGCCCATCCAGGAGGACAGCCGCTACTTTCGCTATCTGTTTGAGATGGCGCAGGCCTCGGGCACCACGATCGAGCAGCAGCGCGAGGAGCTCGTCAAGGTGGTGGACGAGGAATGGATCAGCATGATCGAGGACTCGCTCGACGCCATCAACACCATTATCGAAAAGCCGCGCCGCTTTATCACCACCGAGGAAGAGGTGGTGCCGGTCTCGCTCGCCAAAAAGATCAGCGCCGACAGCGTTCGCCATCTGAGCCAAAACACGCAGTTCTTGGCGCCGAGCGACGACGGCGGCGTTCACCCTACGCGCATCCTCAACGTCAATACCGTCGAGACGTACGACCTGTACGAGAACCGCTTTATCTATCACCTGATTCAGCGCCTGCTGACGTTTGTAGACAAGCGCACCGACGTGATCTTTTGGTCGACGGGCAACGAGATTCGCAACCGCTTTAAGATGCACAGCAAGATCGACGACGCGTACGAAGAGATCGAGTACAACGTCGAGATGACGGTCAAAAACCGCCAGAGCTTTGCCGAGAACGATGCCGACAACATGGATGTCTTTATGCGCATCGACCGCGTGCGCCGTCTGGTCATGGCGCTGCGTGGCGCGTCGTTCTGCCAGATCATGAACGGGTGCAGCGCGGTCCGCAGCCCCATTCAGCGCACCAACCTCATCATGAAAGACCCCAACTACCGCAAGTGCTACCAGCTGTGGCAGTTTATGGAGCGCTATGACAAGGTGGGATACAACATCGACGTGCAGCAGCAGGCGCTGGCGTTCGATGACGAGTACATGGTGCAGATGTACACCAACCTCATCAATAACTACGCCGTCTTTAAGAGCCTGACTGATGACGAGCGCAACCTGCAGGAGCTTGAGAGCGTGCAACACGCGCCGGTGGCGCCCAAGTTTATTAAAGAGATCAAGGAGGTGCAGGTCGATAGCCCCGACCTGCCCGACGTCGAGGTCCGTCGCGTGTTTGTGGAGGAGGTCACGCAGGCCCAGCTCGATGCCGAGCAGGCGCTGGCCGAGGCGCGCGAGCAGATCGAGGAGCTGCAGGGGCAGGTCAAGTCTTGGAAGGTTCAGGCCCATGCGCTGACCGACGAGCGCGACGACCTGGCCGACGAGCTGGACGAGGCAAAGACGCGCGAGCTGGCGCTGACGCAGCGCGCGCAGATTGCCGAGGCGGATGCCGAGGAGCTGCGCGGCTCGCTGGAGGATGTCGAGACCGGCAAGAAAGCCGCCGAGGATGCTGCCGCTGAGGCGCGCTCGACCGCAGCTGCCCAGCTTGAGCAGATGCGCGCCGAGGCCGATGCCGAGGTTGCGGCTGCCCGTGCCG
>CABMPS010000234.1 GCA_902388545.1 uncultured Collinsella sp. | reverse complement strand
TTGCCGCGATGACCGGCCTTGAGGTGGCGGGCGTCAACCTGCGCATCGAGGACGTCATCACCCCCGAGGAGTACGAGCATCGCACCAGCCAGCACGAATAACCTTCCAAAAAGGGACAGGTTTGTTTTGGCAGGTTTTATCTGCGAAAACGTTAAACGGCCGACCGCGCAAGCAAAAGCGTGGCCGGCCGTTTCTGTACGCTCCCGATGTAGTCATACCGCTCGTCTAACTAAGGGTTGCAATCCCCACGTTCCGCGTTACTCTAATGGGCGCATTGTTTCCAAATTGTTAACGAGGGGTTGCCGTAATGGCCGACGAGCACGAAACAGAAAGCAAGGCATGGGCAATTGAGGCCGCCGCGGCAGAGGCGGCGTCGCGTGCTGCCGAGGAGGCGCATCGTCCTCCCGTAGTGCCGATGGAGCGCGTGGTCGATCGCGATGTTATCGAGCGGGGCGAGCGCGCTGGTCGCAAGCGCAGCCAGGAGCCGGGCTTTCCGCGCTTTTTTGCCGAGCTCAATTTGGGCCTGATCCTCACGGCCTTTGCTATCGTCGCGTTTAAAACACCTAATCACTTTGCTTTTGGCGGCACCTCGGGCGTGTCGGTCATTCTGTCCACGCTGTTCCCGACCCTGCCCGTCGGCGTCTTTATGTGGATTATCAATGCGGTGCTCGTCATCCTGGGCTTTATCTTTTTGGAGCGCAAGGCAATCCTGTGGAGTGTCTTTGCCTCGTTTGCGCTGTCCGCCTATGTTTCGCTGTTTGAGCTCTTTATTCCGACCGATGTCTCGATGACGGGCGATATGTGGCTCGACCTGTGCTTTGCCGTGATTCTGCCGGCGCTCGGCAGCGCTATCGTCTTTGATATTGGTGCCTCGACGGGCGGCACGGACATTCTCGCCATGATCCTCAAACGTCGCACGACGCTCGAGATTGGCCGCGCCCTGCTACTGGTCGACATCGGCATCGTGACCATCGCGGCCTTCTTGTACGGCCCGCGCGTCGGTCTGTACTGCGTGCTCGGCCTGTTTGCCAAGACGCTCGTGGTCGACAAGGCCATCGAGAGCATTCACCTGCGCAAAGTCTGCACAGTCATTTGTTCCGAGCCCCTTAAGGTCGAGGAGTTTATCGTCAAGCATCTCAACCGTACGGCGACTATCAGCCGCGGCTACGGTGCTTTCTCGGGCAAGTGCGTGACGGTGATCATGAGCGTGCTAAGCCGTCGCGAGGCCGTGCAACTGCGTCGCTACGCGCGCGAGATCGATCCGGGTGCCTTTATCACGATTGTCGACAGCTCCGAGATCGTCGGCAAGGGTTTCCGCGGAACGAACTAACGCGGTCGAGCTTATCAAACAATCGAATAGCGCCCTGCGCATTGCAAATGCGTCATGTTGGAGTATTTGTCCCCACATTGGGTGATAATGATGCCAAAGACATCGTTTGCGATCCAGATGATTCGCTCAAGATACGAAGGGATGATCTCGATGTTCTGTTCGCAGTGTGGTGCCCCCATGGGCGACAACGATAAGTTCTGTGGTGCGTGTGGTGCCCCCAATGCCGGTGCCGCAGCCTCTGCCCCTCAGGGTCAGCCCCAGCAGTTTGTTCCGCAACCGCCCGTGGCGAATGCGTCCAAGGGCTGTGTGGCTCAGGCGTTTGAGGACATGACCAAGACGCCGGGCGTGCTGCAGCGCGTGTGCCAGATCGCCTTTTTGCCGGCGCTGATTTGTGTTGTGTCGGTGCTCGTGCTGTTCATTCCCGTTATCGGCGGTATCGCGGCTGCCATCGGCTTTTTGGCAGCTTGCATTGCGAGCGTGTGTGGTTCCGGCTTTGGTATTGAGTGGGGTCGCGATCTGTCGCTCAAGGTTGATGACGGTATGGATCGTCCACTCATGCGTTCCACGTCGTTTGGCCTCGGAGTCTTTTCGAGCGTTATCTCGGTCGTGCTCGAGGTTATCGCTGCCATTCCCGTTATCGGTGTAGTGCTTTCGCTGGTGGAGAGCGTGGTAATTGGCGCCGCGGGCTCGTATTCGTATTACGGCTCTTATGCACTCGAGGCAGCGCTGTTCGGCTCGCTTGGCCTGCTTGTCCTGGCTATGATTGCCACGGCGGTCTTGGGGGTCTTCTTTAAGATGTTCGCCGACATTGCCGTGATGCACTTTGCGGTGACCGGTCGTGTCGAGAGCGCGTTTTCGCTCGATAAGGTCTGGGCGGCCTTTAAGCACAACAAGACCAAACTGTTCTGCGCTTCGTTCCTTCCCGAGTTTTTGACGGGCCTGGTCGCCAACGTTGTCACCTGGATCCTGACGTTCGTCTTTGGCACCATTGCCTCTGTCGGTATGTATAGCTACTACTACCGTCCTACGGCTATTGAGGCGCTTGTTACCGGCGGTGGCATCACGCTCGTATTGTTCTTGGTGCTGACGGCGTTTGTCACGGTATTCCTCACGGTCTTTGGCAAGATGCTCAAGCACCGTGCCGTTGGCTATTGGGTTGCGCGCTACGCAAGCGAGTGGGCCGACGAGGACAAGGACGACGTCCTGACTTTTGTATTGCCTTTCGAGAAGAAGTCCACTTCTTCGGGTTATAGTGCTCCTGATGCTTCGCCGGCACCTGCATCTGCACCCGAGCCCGCGACCGAGCCTGAGACGGCATCTGAACCCAAGCCTGAGCCGGCACCTGCACCTGAGCCTGAGCCCGAACCTG
>CABMPS010000233.1 GCA_902388545.1 uncultured Collinsella sp. | reverse complement strand
TCGCCCTGCATTCTCGTTCGTTCATCCAGCGGAACACCGTTACGGCGTGGTTGCCTTTGGCTCGTCGCTCGACCAGGTGGGCCCCTTTGGCCGCACAGTCGAGGATATCGCGCTGGCCATGAACGCGCTTACCGGCGCGGGCCACGATCCGTACGACTGTACCAGCCAGGATTGCGCCGTCGACTTTACCGAGCACCTCAACGACAGCATCGAGGGCAAGCGCGTGGGTATCATCCCCGCGTTTATGGAGGCCGAGGGCCTGACGCCCGAGGTCAAGGCCGCTGTTCAGCGCGCCGCCCAGGAGCTGCGGAACCAGGGTGCCGAACTGGTCGAGGTCGACCTGCCACACCTGGACGCCGCCATCGCCGCCTACTACGTCATCGGCCCGGCCGAGGCGTTCTCCAACCTGGCCCGCTTCGATGGCATTCGCTACGGCTATCAGGAGGAGGGCTGCGCCAACCTGTCCGACCAGAGCTCGCTCTCGCGCGCCCATGGCTTTGGCGCCGAGGCCAAGCGCCGTCAGATGCTCGGCGCCTACCTGCTGAGCTCGGGCGTGTACGACAAGTACTACTACGCCGCGCAAAAGGCCCGCACGCTCATCACGCAGGACTACGACGCCGCGTATGCCAAGGTGGACACCATCCTGATGCCTGCCTCGCCGCGCACGGCCTTTAAGTTTGGCGAGATCAGCGACCCCACGCAGATGTACCTGTCCGACCTGTACACCATCTCGCTCAACATTTGCGGCAACGGCGGCATCTCGGTGCCGCTGGGCCTGGGCGAGGACACTCAGCTGCCCGTTTCTGCCCAGCTGGTGGGTCCGGCGTTTAAGGACCGTCAGCTGCTCACGTTTGCCCGCGCCCTGGAGCGCGGCTTTGCCGATGCCGCCACGGGTGCGCCCGTGCTTTCCGTCGCGCCCGATTTTGCCGGGAAGGGAGGCGAGCTGTAATGAAGGAGCTTTCCGAGGTCCTGCAGGATTGGGAGGCCGTGATCGGCCTGGAGATCCACACCGAGCTCACCGCACTCGATACCAAGATGTTCTGCAACTGCAAGCTCAGCCACGATGACGAGCCCAACGCCAACGTGTGCCCGGTGTGCCTGGGCCTGCCCGGCGCCCTGCCGGTGCCCAACAAGCGCGCCATCGAGAGCATCGTCAAGGCCGGTCTCGCCACCAACTGCGAGATCCAGCGCCACTCGATGTTCTACCGCAAGCACTACTTCTATCCCGACATGGCCAAGAACTTCCAGACCACGCAGGGTCCGGTCGCCTTTGCCATGTACGGTCACCTGGATCTTGATGTGACCGGTCGCGGTGCCGCCGAGCGCCCCGACTGCGCATTTGGCGAGGCCGAGGCTCAGAGCCTGGCGAGCGCTTCGGCCAACGCCGAGGGCCTGTCCACGTCCATGACGTCGACCATGCGCGAGGGCAACCAGCGTGCCGGCCACCTGGCCAGCTACGATGCATCTAACCTGCAGATGCCTGAGCGTCGCGAGGACGGTTCCTACACGGTGCCCATCCGCATCCTGCGCATCCACATGGAGGAGGACGCCGCCAAGATGGTCCACGTGGGTGGCGCCGAGGGCCGCATTACCGCCGCGGCCGAGTCGCTCGTCGACTACAACCGCTGCGGTACGCCGCTGATCGAGCTCGTCACCGAGCCCGACCTGCGCACGCCCGAGGAAGCGCGCCTGTTTATGGAGAAGCTCCGTCGCATCTTTGTGACGCTGGGCATTTCGGACTGCTCCATGGAGAAGGGTTCCATGCGCTGCGACGGTAACGTGTCGCTGCGCCGCCGCGGCGAGACCAAGCTGGGCACCAAGACCGAGCTCAAGAACCTCAACTCGTTTAAGAGCCTGCACGACGGCCTTGCCTACGAGATTTGCCGTCAGGCCGAGGTGCTCGAGGAGGGCGGCATCATCTATCAGGAAACCCGCCACTGGGAGCCCAGCCGCAAGCGCACCGTGGTCATGCGCGTCAAGGAGACGGCCGACGACTATCGCCTGTTCCCCGATCCTGACCTGGCGCCGTTCGACCTGGACGACGAGTTCATCGACCGCTGCCGTGGCGAGATTCCCGAGCTGCCCGATGCCAAGCGCGCCCGCTTTGAGGCCGACTTTGGTATTAAGACGGCCGACGCCGAGCAGATCGCCGGCGACCCGGAGTTTGCCGACTTCTTTGAGGCCGCTGCTGCCGGTATGGCCGGCAAGGAGGCCCAGACGGTCGCAAACCTGCTGGTGAACGAGATGATCGCCTACCTTAAGGGCGCGGGCGTGTCGCTCGCCGAGTCCGGTATCGCGCCGGCTCAGGTGGCCGCTCTTGCCAAGCTGCTGGCGACCGATGCCATCAGCTCCAACCAGGCGCACGAGATCTTTGAGGCCATGGCCCAGACTGGCGACGACCCCAACAAGATCGTCGACGAGCGCGGTATGCGTCAGGTGAGCGATGCCGGCGCGCTGCAGCCGATCGTGGACGAGGTGCTGGCAAACTGTGCCGAGCAGGCGCAGCAGTATCGTGACGGCAACCAGAAGGTCATCGGCTTTTTGGTGGGCCAGTGCATGAAGGCGAGCCGCGGCAAGGGCAACCCCAAGCTCTTCAACGAGTTGCTGAGAACGTCGCTCTCGTAAGCGGGAACCCGGGAGCCCCGGCAGGGCGGGTGCTTCCTCAAAATTTCAAACAGTCCTGCGCAAGACGAAGGCCACATTAAGTGGCCTT
>CABMPS010000232.1 GCA_902388545.1 uncultured Collinsella sp. | reverse complement strand
TCGGCATCCAGGGCCCCGAGCAGCGCGCACTCGCCCGCGGAGAGGACGCGCGAGCGGCGACACCGCGAAAGAAGAACACGACCGCCGCCGATAAGCACCACCGGCGAGAACGCGAGCACAATGAGGCCGTCGCCCGATCGCACGGGAAGGCGCTCCTCCAGACGGACCTGCACGATGCGGGTCTCGCCAGCCTCAATAGGACCCTCACCCTCCATGAGCATGATTCGGCCGAGGACCTCCGCCGTGCCTGCCATCACATGCACACGCGTGCCGGACTCGAAGGGCGCGGGCTTGGTGCCCTCGCGCCCCAGATACGTGAAGCGGGCGATGAGCCTGAGCGTCGAGCCCTCGGCACCAGACCCGCAGAGGACCTCGCCACGCGGAAGGTCGCCCGCACCGTCGCCCACGATGTTGAGCGCCGCGCGCTGTCCGGGCAACGCCCGAGGAGTATCACCATGCACCTGAATCGCGCGCACGCGGCAGCGCACGCCCGCGGGACATGAGACGAGCTCGTCGCCCACCGCTACGGGGGCATCGTGAAGCGTGCCCGTGACGACCGTCCCGGATCCCTTGATGGTGAAACAGCGGTCGATGGGCAGGCGCGGGGCCAGACCGGGGCGCACCGGGCGGGATGCGGCATCGGCCAGGAAAGAGTCGATGGCGGCATCGAGGGCAAGGCGAACGTCCTCGATGCCCACGCCCGTGCGCGAGGAAACAGGCACCACGGGCGCATCGGCAAAGACGGTATCGCTGAGGAAGTCCATCACGTCGAGCTCGGCGAGCTCCGCCGTCTCGTCATCGGCCAGATCGCGCATCGTGAGCGCCACCACGAGGTGCCTCACGCCCAACAGCTCCAACACGTACACGTGCTCGCGGGTCTGCGGCATCACGCCCTCAACGGCCGAAACCGCCAGCAACGCAACGTCCACGCCGGTGGCGCCCTGCACCATGGCGCGCAGATAGTGCGCATGCCCGGGTACGTCGACCAAGCCGACAAGCTTGCCGCTGGGAAGCTCGAGCTCGCCAAAGCCGAGCTCAGTAGTCATGCCTCGGCGCCGTTCGACCTCCAGACGGTCGGGATTTTTGCCGGTCAGCGCCTCGATAAGGGCCGACTTTCCGTGGTCGACGTGTCCTGCCGTTCCGACGATAACGGGACATTCGACAAGCTCGCGCGCGGTCATCGACGCAAACCTGCCCGCACGGCATCCGCCAACGCAGACGCACACAGGTCAAGGTCGGTGTCGCGCAAAAGCGTGCGAACGTCAAAAAGCACCTGGTCGTGCCGCACGCGCGTCACAACCGGCGTATCGGGCTCCTGTACCATAGCGCGCTTTAGGCCATCGGCGGATAGGCGCCCATCGACGGGACAGACGGCAACGCAAAAAGTTGGGAGCTCGACGGTCGGCAGCGAACCGCCGCCCGGAGCAGACACGCCCTCGACAACCTGCAGCTCCACCGCCTCCTCACACTGAGACTCGCGAAGCTTGCGCAGCATGCGGTCATGCAGGCGCTTGTCCTGACGCTCGAGCGGAGCCGGCGCGCCGGAAAGCATGTTGAGCACCGGGATCTCCCGATGCGCTGTATCGGATCCGGTCACATACAGGCGCAAAGTGGCCTCGAGCGCCGCGAGCGTGAGCTTGCCGGGGCGAAGCGCGCGCATAAGCGGATGCGAGGCACAGGCGGCGATTACCTGGGCGCTACCGAGAATAATGCCCGCTTGCGAGGCGCCGAGCAGCTTGTCGCCCGAGCACGAGACGACGTCAACGCCGGCGCAAAGCGAGGCGGACGTGGGCTTCTCCCCAGCATCGACGAGCACCTCATCTGTAAGCAAAGCGCCCGAGCCCTGGTCCTCGTACAGTAACAGCCCGTGCTCATGCGCCAGCGCAGAAAGCTCCGCCGCGGAAACCTCCTCGTGGAAGCCTTCGATACGGTAGTTGGAAGGATGAACTTTCAGGATCATCGCCGTGTTGGGCGTAATGGCGCTTCGGTAATCATCCAGATGCGTGCGGTTGGTGGAGCCCACCTCGACAAGCTTGGCACCCGAAGCCGCCATGATATCGGGAATGCGGAAGCTGCCGCCCACCTCGACCAGCTCGCCACGACTCACGATGACCTCTTTGCCGCACGCATGCGCGGCAAGCACCAGCAGCACCGCCGCGGCGTTATTGTTGACGACCAGGGCGTCCTGCGCCCCCGTGAGCGTGCGCAGCAGACGCGCGGCATGCTCTTTGCGGCCCCCGCGAGCGCAGGTTGAGACGTCATACTCAAGCGTGCTGTAGCCGCGAGCGACATCGGTCACCGCCCGCACCGCCGCGGGCGCGAGCGGAGCGCGGCCCAGGTTGGTGTGAATCACAACGCCCGTCGCGTTAACGGCAGGGCGCAGGGTCGGCAGCGACAGGCGGTGGCACCGCCGCTCGATAGCCAAGGCGAGCTCGCGCTTATTCCTAGCGGGGGCGCCAGAGCGAATCGCCGCGCGCTCGGCATCGAGCTCGGCGTCAATCGCCTCGCGCACCAACGTGTCGCCCGCATCGCCGGCAGCCTTCATGACCGGCCACTCGGCCAGCAGCTCGTGCACGGCGGGAAGGGAGCGCAGGCGGTCGCGCACCTCGGCAGGCATGGATTCGCAGTCGCTCATGGAAAGCCCTTCGACATAATCAATAAAAAGCAGGCCCCCCTTGGTCGTCATCGGCCAAAATGTGACGACGCGAATACAAAAGGGACAGGTCCATTATGGCAGCTCGCGACAAGACGG
>CABMPS010000231.1 GCA_902388545.1 uncultured Collinsella sp. | reverse complement strand
CGAGTTCTTGCCGCCCACGATGACCATGCAGTCGCAGCGGTTGGCAAGTGTGGCTGCTGCCTGTTGACGCTCACTCGTGGCGGCGCAGATGGTGTTGATCACGCGCAGCTCCTGCACGCGCGGGGTGATAGCAGCCACGACCTCGGCCAAGTTCTGCGCAGTCTGGGTGGTCTGCACAACCAAGCCCACTTTACCCTTGAGCGACAGCGCGTCCGCATCGGCAGCGCAGCTCACGACCTGCGCGTCATCGCCGGCGTGGCCCAGGATGCCCTCGACTTCGGGGTGGCCCGGCTCGCCCACGACGATCACGCGGTAGCCCTCGCGCACCAGGCGCTCGGCCGCCACGTGGACCTTCTTCACGTAGGGGCAGGTGGCGTCGACGACGTTAAGGCCACGCTCGCGAGCGGCATCAATGACCTGCGGCACCACGCCGTGGGCGCGGATGATCACAGTGCCCGACGTGGCGTCGTCCAAGGTGTCGGCCAGACCGACGCCTGCCTCGGCGAGCTCGCGTACCACGATCGGGTTATGGATGAGCGGACCCAAGGTATGGACCTGAGTGCACTCCCCTGCCTGCGGCGCAGCGGCCAGCGCCATATCGAGCGCACGCTGTACGCCGTAGCAGGTGCCGGCGTGGGCAGCGATTTCGATAGTGGGGGCGTCTGCCTTGCCGGGCACAGCCTCGGCGGTGTTCATGACTTCCTCGTCCATGGCTAGAACCTGCCCGGGTGCTCGGCGCACAGGTCATCACGCATGGCGTAGACGCGACTCATGGCTTCGGACTCAAACCAGGCTAGGCGCTCCTTGCGCTTGAGCTCGACAGGCGCGTCGGAAAGCGAAATTAACTTGCCGGCGCGGATCCAGCACTTTTTGGGGCGCATGATCTTTTTGCCCGCAGGCGTAATATCGGACCAGCCGCAGATGGCGAGCGGGTTGACGGGTGCCTTACCCATCTGGGCGATGAGCGCAAAGCCGCCGTGGACTTCGGGCTTGATCTCGCGCGAGCGGATGCGCGTACCCTCGGGGAAGATCAGGACGTCCTCACCGCGCTGCAGCGCATGCTGGGCGGCACGCAGGCACTTCATGTCGGCGGTGCCGCGCTCGACGGGAATGCCGCCCACGCGGCTAAAGGCCCAGCGCACGATCTTGCTCTTCGCAAACTCGGACTTAAAAATGGGGCGAATGCGGCGGCCGCCAAAGAACAGCGCCGTCTCCACAGCTAGGAGCTCGGCCATCGATGTGTGGTTGCAGATGACCACGCTGCCGCGGCCTTCCTGGCGCTCAAACAGCAGGTCGCTGTCCTCGACCTTCCAACGCCACATGAGCTTGGAGAAGACCCACAGGATGCCCATGACCACGGCGACGGTGCCGCGGATGAGCGCCGGGAACTCGGCGTAGGGGGCGTTGTAGTAATCCTCGGGCGTCTGCTTAAACAGGCGCATGGGCTACCTCCTTTGGTTGATGAGGTCCTCGATGATCGAGACGACCTCGTCGATGGTGTGGGCGGTGGAGTCGACATGTACCGCGTCCTCGGCGGGAACGAGCGGCGCGACCTCGCGGCTGCTGTCGAGCTTATCGCGCTGCTTGAGGGCGTCGAGGGTCTCGTCGACCTCGGCCTCAAGCTGCTCTTCGGTGAGCGGCTGGGCGTCGTTTTGGTGGCGCTGCAGCACACGGCGACGGGCACGCTCGCGCGGGTCGGCGGTCAGGAAGACCTTGACCTGTGCGTTGGGGAACACGACGGTTCCGATGTCGCGACCCTCGGCGACGATATCGCGGTCCTCGGCGGCGCGGCGCTGGTGGATGAGCATGGCGGCGCGCACGCCCGGGTAGGCCGAGACCTTGGACACGTTGGCGTCGACCTGCGGGGTGCGAATGGCGGCCGATGCGTCCTTGCCGTCGATGGTCAGGCGCGTGTCCTCGCCGGTGCCGTTGGTAAAGCGGATCTCGATTTGCTCGGCGAGGGTGTCAATGGCCGCCTCGTCGTCCAGGTCGATGCCGCGGTCGAGCGCGGCGAAGGTGACGGCGCGATACATGGCGCCCGTGTCGAGCTTGTTAAAGCCCAGCTGGCGGGCAATCTCCTTGGCGATGGTGGACTTGCCGGAACCGGCGGGGCCGTCGATGGCGACGATCATGCAATGCTTCCTTTCGGTGGTTGACGTGCTGGTATGGGACGCGGGCGCTGGGGCTTTGCGATTGCCTAGCTCGTGTAGCGCTCGCGGTAGGTGTTGCGCTTGGGCGCGGAGCCGTGGCTACCGTGGTGACGCGTGCGACTCGCGGTGTTGGTCGCCGGCGCGGCGCTGCGCTTGGAGCTGGCCTGCTTGGGCGGGATACCGCCGTCTTTGAGGATCTGCACCTCGCGGTCGGTGAGCTCGCGCCACGAGCCCTTGGCCACATCCTTGAGCTCCAGGCCGGCAAAGTTGCAGCGGTGCAGGCGGATCACCGGGTGGTGAATCTTGCTCAGCATGCGCTTGACCTGGTTCTTGCGGCCTTCGCGGATGATGACCTCCACGGCGGTGGTGCCGGGCTTAACGCCTTGCGGAGCTACGGCCTCGGCCTCGCGCGCGTTAATGACGCGGCAGATCGCCGGCTGGCACAGGCCGTCATCGAGCTCGATGCCGCGGCGGAGTGGTTCTAAGTCGCGATCGGTCAGGTTGCCGTCCACGAGCGCCTGGTAGGTCTTGTAAACATGCTTGCTGGGGTGCAGCAGATCCTGCGACAGGTCGCCGTCGGTGGTGCTGTTCTATCAGCTGGCTGGTACGCTGGGTGAGT
>CABMPS010000230.1 GCA_902388545.1 uncultured Collinsella sp. | reverse complement strand
GCGGAGCTGTCGCTGCCCTCGATCTCGACGCTCTCCGGCAGGTCCAGCTCGTAGTGCCAGCCCTCCTGCTCAAAAATGGTGGGCTTGGTATAGATGGCCGGGTTGAACACCGCGTCCAGATACACGTCCATCAGGTTGTACAGATCCTGCTCGTTGGTGGTGGCGACAGGGTAGATGGTTTTGTCGGGGTAGGTCATGGCGTTGAGAAACGTCTGCATGGAGCTCTTGATCAGGTCGACAAACGGCTCCTTGACGGGAAACTTGGCCGATCCGCACAGCACCGAGTGCTCAAGAATATGGAACACGCCGGTGGAATCGGCCGGCGGCGTCTTAAAGCCAATGGCAAAAGCCTTGTTTTCGTCGTCGCACGCCAGGTACAGCAGGCGAGCGCCCGAGGCGGTGTGGCGCAGCACGTAGGCGTCCGAGTCGAGCTCGGGCACGGTCTCGCAGCGCTCGACGGCAAAGCCATGGCAGGTGGTGCCGGGCACCAGCAGCGCGGCGGCAGCGGCGCGCGGGTCGGTTGGGGTAGTGGGCATATGCAGTCTCCTTTGACGCCCCAGCGGGGGCGAATCGAGTCGAATCCCCGAGAGTATACCCATATGGGGCCGCGGCTCTGCGGCGAACTGGAGACGATGCCGACGAGAAGTCGATGCCTTCCGCTCGCTCGCCACAGGTCCCCCGCACGAGCGTGGAAAATCGGACACACGAGCGTGGAAATCTGGACGCTTGAAGATCGAGAGTGGATTTTCGGACGGAATCGGCCGTCAAAAGCCCCAAAACCGTCCGATAATCCACTCTCGATTTCCGACCGTCCGATAATCCCCGCTCGTGCGGTGACTGCCGCGCCCAGCCGCGCCGTCCACGCCCGCACACACCCCTCATCCCAGCATTTCGCGTACTGCCCACCGAAACCTCCAGCAAAGCAGTTACAATAGCCCAATGTGCATCGCGCACGACGATGATATCGGCGCCCGCGACTGGGGGAGACAACATGGCAGAGCAACAGATAACGCCGGGGACCAAGCTTCAGGTGGCATTCGACGTGCCCATGGGCCAAAAAACCGACTTTAACATGCTCGCCACGTACAAAGAGAACCTGGACGACGCGTACTTTCTTATGAGCGCGCCCATGCTCGCCGGCAAGCCGCTCATCATGGACGAAAATCAAAAGCTGCTGCTGCAATACAAAGTGGGCGAGGAGACGTTCGTGCTCGCCGGCTACCCCGAGTCGGTCGAGAAAAAAGGCATCCGCACCTACTGGAAAATGCGCAAAGTCGCCGAGCAGCGCACCTTTGTCAAGCGCCGCGACGAGCGTTTTAAGGTCGCCATGCGCCTGACCTACCAGCGCGACAACGCGCCGACCCCCGAGCCCGAGGACGCCATGACCATCGACGTCTCGGCCGGCGGCCTGGCCGTCTACCTCAACGATTATCCCGACGTGGGCGAGGCCCTGTCCGTGCAAATGCCCACGATCCGCCTGCAGGGCGAGCGTCACGAGCTGCCCGAGCAGCTGGGCATCGTGTGCTGGGTGCGCCGCGCGCCCAAGGGCAGCCTGTACCGCAACGTCTGCGGCCTGCAGTTCCGCTACGCCGACGAGATGGAGCGCGAGCTCGTCAAAGAATACGTCGGCTGCATCCGCACTAAATATAAGATCTGATCGCCATGGCTCTGTTCAAGCGTAACGACAACAAAGATCAAGCTGCCGAGGATTTGGCCGAGAATCAGGCTGAGGGTGTAGCCGGGGATTTGACCGAGAGTCAGCCCGAGGACACCCCCAGCACAGACCCCGCCCCGCGCAAGCGCTTCGGCAAACCCAAACGCAAGCCCAAACCCAAGCGCGACCTGCGCGGCGTGGTGCGCATCGAGGAGCTGGAGCAGGCGCTGGCCGACCAGGACCTCGACGACATCGACCCCGACGCGGTCGTATCCATGTACATGCCCAAGCGCCGTATGGAGCGCATCGGCACGGCGCTGCTGCGCATGGACAAGTTGCAAAAGGCCCTCGTGGTGCTGGCGCTTGCCTTTGGCGTGCTGTTCGCCCTGTCGTTTATGCAGGAAAACATGGGCAACTTCACCATCAACCTCAACCGCCTGGAGCTGTTCCGCCGCGGCGTGGCCATTGCCGACAACGGCGACTTTAACAACGCCACCGCGCGCCTGGCGGCCGACGCCGTGGACAACGGCACCAATATCGCCGCCGACGACCTGCCCGACAACCTGGATAACGTCGACGGCAGCCACAACGGCAAAAACTACGTGGCGTACACCTTCTATATCCGTAACGCCGGCAAGACCGATCTGGGCTACAGCGCCAAACTCAAGGTGGTCAGCGCTAGCAAGGGCGTGGAGAAGGCGGCGCGCGTGCGGGTGTATCGCAACGGCGAGCCCACCACCTACGCGGCCGCCGCGGCCGACGGCAATCCCGAGCCCAACACCGAGCCGTTTGCGTCCAAAGACGTGGTGACGACCATTAGCCACACTAACTTCCGCGTGGGCGATGTGGACAAGTACACCGTGGTCATTTGGCTGGACGGCGACGACCCGGAGTGCGTGGACAAGATCATCGGCGGCGCGGTGGAGTTTGGCTTTGACTTTGATTCGTCCGAGACCGACGACTCGAGCCTGTTCATTAAGTTTGTGCAGGATATTGCCGACACCCTGACCGGCAACGACCCCATTAGCGCGAGCGGCAA
The DNA here is from genome assembly GCA_902388545.1 of uncultured Collinsella sp. Classification (GTDB taxonomy): domain Bacteria; phylum Actinomycetota; class Coriobacteriia; order Coriobacteriales; family Coriobacteriaceae; genus Collinsella. Next base: position 111 of record CABMPS010000230.1, on the reverse strand, counting down.
CGAGGCGCCCGATTACTACAAGGAGCACAACGTGACGTGGAGTAATCGCCGCAACCAAAAGAACTCGCCCGTAGAAGAGAAACCGTAGGGTGGTTGTCCTATTGGAGGGTG
>CABMPS010000229.1 GCA_902388545.1 uncultured Collinsella sp. | reverse complement strand
CCTGGCCGCGCTTTGCATGGCGACGCGGCAGCAAAGTTGTCTTTGCGGTCTCAAGCGGAGCCTCGTCGTCCTCGTCATCGCCCTCGGTGAGCTCAATCTCGCTATCGGACCAAGACGGGTCGGGCTCACTCGTATTGAGCTTAGGCGCAGACTTGCCCTTCTTGGCATGGCGGCGCGGCAACAGCGTGGTCTTGGCCCGCTCGGCTTCAACCGACTCGGATACGTCGACAAACGGGTCATCGTCCTCGTCGTCATCCAAAACCGGGTCCACATCGCCACCCATGACCGTGGTCACCGCGGCGTCAGATCCCTTCTGGCGCAGAATGCTCAGGTGCGGACGAGCGACGCCGGGAACAGACAGGGCCTCTTCATCGCCCCACGGACTCGCATTGACATCGGCACGTCGACGCTCGGCAAAATCGGCAGCGCGATCGCGTGCGGAGCGCAAAACGCCACCCACCGAAAAGCCGATAATGACCAAACCAACGACGACAAGCCCCAGCAAGACAACCATGGCGATAGGTTTACCCAGGGCGTTTTGCAAGGCACTTGCGATAAAGGCGCCAATGTAGCCGCCCGACACGGAAAGGTTCTGCGGCGTAAACATAAGGTCGCACGAATCGCTCGTGCCCGGCACCATCAGCGAAAGAATGGAGACGACGGCGATAAAGACCAAGGCGCCGCCCGCAACAGAGCGCACGTTGAGCGGCGAGTCCTCACCCAAAAAGAGCGTGGCGGCAAACAGCAAGATGACGATCGGCAGCACGTAGGCGCCCAGACCAAAGCCCAGGTGGTAGAAACCGGCAACCGCAGCCGTCACGGGCGCTGTTGCCGGAGAGATCACGGCAATGAAGGACGCGATCGCCAAAACGGCGATGACCACACCGGCGATATCGCGATTGGCCGAAGGCTCGACCAAGGGCTCAAACTCATCGAACTCGGACTCGTGGCCCTTATTGGCACGCAGATGGGAACCGGCACCCTTAGCAGATGCCGGTTGGTTATTGGCCTTATTGCCTTTGGCGTTTTGTGCAGATCCGCGCGCCAAACTAAACCTCCATGACGACCGGGATGATCATCGGACGGGTGCGCGTACGGCTCCAGATAAAGTTAGAGAGCGAATCGCGCACGGCCTTGCGAATGGCATCGGAACCGCTGCTGGTAAAGCTGAACTTACCCTTCTCGATCGTCTTCATAATGGACGCGGAGGCATCCTCGGAGAACTGGTCGTCGATGGCAAACGAGACGCCGCGGCCCGAGAACTCGATGGCCTCGATCTTCTTATGTTTGAGGGAGACGATGGCAACGGCCGTGACCATACCGTCGTTGGCGAGCTTCTGGCGATCGCGCAGGACGATGGGGTCGGTATCGCCGATACGCAGGCCGTCGACGTAAACGACACCGGACTCGACGGGCGTACCGCGCTTGACGATACCACCGCGCATCTCGAGCGTGTCGCCGTTATCGAGGATAAAGATATGATCGTCCTTGATGCCCATCTTGCGGGCCAGCTGGGCATGGGCGCGCAGATGCACGGCCTCACCGTGAACCGGCATAAAATACGTGGGCTTGGCCATGGCCATCAGGAGCTTGAGCTCCTCCTGGCTACCGTGACCCGAGACGTGGACGAGAGCGCGGTTCTTATCCCACACGTCGCAGCCGAGCTTGGCCAGGCTGTTGACGACCTGCTGGACGGCCTTCTCGTTGCCAGGAACGGGAGTTGCCGAGAGGATAACGGTATCGCCCTCGTGGATGGAGAGCGTCTTGTGCTCGCCATTGGCCATGCGGGACAGGGCCGACAGCGGCTCACCCTGCGAACCAGTGCACATGACGACGATCTTGTCGTCAGGCAGGTTATCGATATCGAAGGCATCGATGATATCGGCATCATCGATGTTGAGGTAACCGAGCTCGCGCGCCACGCGGGTGTTCGTGAGCATGGAGCGACCGGTCACAACGACCTTACGGCCGCACTTGCGGGCGGCATCGCAGATCTGCTGCAAACGATGGATGTGGCTCGAGAACGATGCGACGAACACGCGACCCGGGGCGTTCTTGATGGCGTGCAGCAGGTTGGGACCAACCTCGGCCTCGGACTTGGTAAAGCCGGGAACCGTGGCATTGGTGGAGTCGGAAAGCAGCAGGTCGATGCCCTGCTTGGCAAAGCGGCTGATAGCGGCATAGTCGGGCGTGACGCCATCGATGGGCGTCTGGTCGAGCTTAAAGTCGCCGGTGTGCATAACGGTGCCCTGATTGGTGCGGATGAACACGCCCAGAGCGCCGGGGATGGAGTGCGTCATCGAGAAGAAGTCGAGCGAGATGCCGCCGAGGTTGACATGGCTGCCGCCCTTGACCTCGCGGAACTTGGGTGCGCGGATGCGGAACTCAGAAAGCTTGCCCTCGATAAAACCGAGCGTCAGCTTGCTCGAGAAGATGGGCACCTTGTTGTTGAGGTCCTGCAGCAGGTACGGAAGCGAACCGGTGTGGTCCTCGTGGCCGTGAGTAACGATGATACCGCGGAGCTTCTCCTCGTTCTCCAGAACATAGGTGTAGTCGGGAAGCACCAGGTCGATACCGGGCTGGGAGTCATCCGGGAACATAAGACCGGCGTCGACGAGCACCATGTCGTCGCCGCACTCGAAGACCGTCATGTTCTTGCCGATGCCATCAAGGCCGCCGAGCGGGATGATCTTCAAGGGAGATGATTTTTTAGCTGCCATAGGTTAGTGTGGTTTCCTTTCTTCGAAACGGGTCTGGAACAACCGACGGGGCGCTTCTGGCAAACCGACCGCCGGGAACGTACAAACATGC
>CABMPS010000228.1 GCA_902388545.1 uncultured Collinsella sp. | reverse complement strand
GCGGCTTGGCAAGCCCCATCCGGAGCAAGCGCGAATAGGAACGCTATGGGCCGGCCCGGTCCGCGTTCGGGTAGCGTGCGTGGAGCTGCACGGTAACGTGCAGACAAGATAAATGACCGTTCACGACAGAACCCGGCTTATCGGCCCACTCGGCACTTTGTTGACGCTGCGAACCCGTCAGCGCGGCAATCTGCCTTTCAAACCTTCGGGCATGACCATAAGGTCAATGCCCTCGGCTTTCAAGGCACCTTGCTCGCGCTGACGGGTTCTCGCTTTCGTTGACGGAATCATCGGCGTTGCCATTCTTTTTACTAGGGTTATCGTATTATTGAGGCTGTTTGTTGCCGCGCTTAGTTTTGTTGAGGGGCTTTGTTGGACAGCTATTTTACTCTGCAATCGAATATTGAGGTTTCGGGCGAGTTTGTGGACCGCAAGAGCCGGTTTATTGCCCAGCTGGTCCATATTGAGTCCGAGGACGAGGCGAATGCCTTTATCGAGATGGTTCGCAAGCGTCATTACGACGCTCGACACAATGTTCCCGCGTGGATTTTGGTCGATGGACGCGAGCGCCAGAGCGATGATGGTGAGCCGAGCCGCACGAGCGGTATGCCGACACTCGAGGTGTTGCGCGGTGCGGAGCTCAAAAATGTTTGCTGCGTAGTGACACGCTATTTTGGTGGTACGTTGTTGGGGCCCGGTGGCTTGGTACGCGCCTATACCGCGGCGACGCAGGCGGCGGTGGCCGCGGCTCAGGAGGCCGGGCAGATCGTCGAGATGACGAGTGTCGTGCCTGTTGACGTGCATGTGGCCTATCCGCAGTATGAGCAGGTGCTTCGCTTGGCCCAGGATTCCGGTGCCAAGGTTTCGGATACCGAGTACGCGGATGCCGTGACACTTCATTTGGTGTTTAAGGCGGGGGAGCAGGGGTCGTTTTGCGCTAAGATGCGCGAGCTTATGGCGGGGCGCGAGGAGATTGAGGTCAGCACTCCCGAATTTGCCGAGTTCTAACGGCGACGGTCGGCGTGCTTTTGAACGGATCCCAAGCACACCGACCGTCGTTTTATGTCGCTGCCGTTTACTCGGCGAGCTGCTTTAGCACATCGCAGGCGATCTCGATGGCATCGTCGATGCAACCGGGACAGCTGCGGAGCGGACCCTTGTCCGATCCGATGCCCTTGAGCGTGCCGCAGACGGTCGTCGTGTTCTTCTCGCCAAAGCGCTTGGCAATCTCGCGCGACAGTTTGTAGGTCTGGCCCTTGGTCTTGGGGTTTTCCATGCCATCGCTCATTACAAAGCCCATGATGGCCACGGCGCCCGAGATGGCACCGCAAGTTTCGGTCATGCCGCCCATGCCGGCGCCAAAGCCCTCGGTGAGGGTAAAGGCGACCTGGGGGTCGAGCCCGACGGCGGGCGCGAGCGTGCAGGCGACGGCCTGCGCGCAGTTAAAGCCGCGGGCGTGGTATTCGGCAGCCTGAGCCTGGCAGGTGGCAGTGTTGAGCTGAGTGGTATCAATCTGCTTCATCGGTGTCTCCTTGATTGCGGTGTACCCGCCTATGGTACCCTTGCTGGCGCATTCGCTTATCGAGACCGCAGTGCATATCTCATTGTTTTTCGCCATCGAACACTTTCTTAAGATTTGGGACAAATAAACCTGATTAATTTGTCCCATAACCTATCGGCGGGATGGGTTGAGAGGGGTGCGGGGTAGCGGTATTGTGAACCGAATAAAACAAAACCCAAGTAAGGGAGTTGGATATGTGCGAGCAGACTATCGGTACCACGTGCGTTCAGGGCGGCTATCATCCGGGCGATGCGGAGCCGCGCCAGGTGCCCATCTACCAGTCCACCACGTGGAAATACGACACGTCCGAGCACATGGGCAAGCTGTTTGACCTGGAGGAGTCGGGCTACTTCTACAGCCGTCTGCAGAATCCCACGTGCGATCTGGTCGCCGCCAAGATCTGCGAGATGGAGGGCGGCACCGCTGCGATGCTCACGAGTTCGGGCATGGCCGCGAACTTCCTCGCGATCTTTAACGTGGCCGGTGCCGGTGATCACGTGGTCGCGAGCTCTGCTATCTACGGCGGTACGTATAACCTGCTCGCCCACACCATGGGCCGCATGGGCGTGACTTGCACGTTTGTCGCCCCCGACTGCACCGATGAGGAGCTGGAGGCAGCCTTTGAGCCCAATACCAAGCTCGTCTTTGGCGAGACGATTGCCAACCCCGCCCTTGCCGTGCTCGATATTGAGCGCTTTGCCAAGGCCGCGCATGACCACGGCGTGCCGCTGATGGTCGACAACACCTTCCCGACGCCCGTGATGTGCCGTCCCTTTGAGTGGGGCGCCGACATCGTCACGCACTCCACCACCAAGTACATGGATGGGCATGCGGCCTACCTGGGTGGCGTGATCGTCGACCACGGCCAGTTTGACTGGATGGCCCATGCAGACAAGTTCCCGGGTCTCACCACGCCCGACGAGAGCTATCACGGCGTGACCTATGCCGAGAAGTTCGGTCGCGAGGGTGCCTTCATTACCAAGGCAACCGCTCAGCTCATGCGCGACCTCGGCCCCATGCAGAACCCGCAGGCGGCGTTTTTCCTGAATAGCTCGCTCGAGAGCCTGCATGTGCGTATGCCGCGTCATTGTGAGAACGGCCTGGCCGTTGCTAAGTTCCTGCAGAGCCATCCCAAGGTGCGCTTTGTGAGCTATCCGGGCCTGGAGGGCGATAAGTACTATGACCTGGCTCAGAAGTACATGCCCAACGGTACCTGCGGCGTCGTGAGCTTTGGCTTTAACGGTGGTCGCGCGGCGGCCGAGACCTTTA
>CABMPS010000227.1 GCA_902388545.1 uncultured Collinsella sp. | reverse complement strand
CGTTATGGCCGAGGCCGTGCAAAAGACCGTCGAGGACGCCGGTTTTAGCGTGGTGCGCGAGTACGGCGGACACGGCATCGGTAAGGAGTTCCACGAAGACCCATTTGTGGGCTTTACCACCGAGGCGCCCGATGTGGATACCATCATGGCCCCGGGCATGGTCTTTACCATCGAGCCTATGGTCAATGCCGGAGCGCCCGACATCAAGATTAGCAAGGGCGACGGCTGGTGCGTGCGCACCAAGGACGGCAGCGATTCGGCCCAGTGCGAGGTACAGCTCGTGGTGACCGAGGACGGCTACGAACTGCTCAGCTGGTAGCCGTGGATGCGCCGGGCTACGCGATGGATATGTTAACCATCACGAAGCCCGGCGTTTTTTAGCGTTTTACCTGGTAAAACCTGCCAAAATAAACCTGTCCCTTTTTGGCAGGTCGAGCGGAGAGGACTGTTTGTGAACATCCTGGTTTTGCTGCCCGTCAATGACCGCCATCGCGCAATTCTTGAGTCGAGCGCTCCGGGCGAGGACTTTATCTACACGAGCGCCGACGCCATCACGCGCGAGCAGGTCGCCGACGCCGACGTGATCTTGGGCAACATCGACTCTGACATGCTCACGGCATGCGAGCATCTCCAGCTGCTGCAATTGCAGACCGCCGGCTATGACGACTACCTTGCCGCCGGCACCGTGCCGGCCGACGCCAAACTGTCTTGCTCGGTGGGCGCCTACGGTCAGGCTGTGAGCGAGCACATGTTTGCCATGGTCCTTTCCATGATGAAGCGCCTGCCCGGCTATCACGACTTGCAGCGCGAGCATCGCTGGGAGGATTTGGGGCCGGTCACCTCGCTCAAAAACGCCAATGTGCTGGTGCTGGGCGCGGGCGATGTCGGTGGCCACTTCGCCACGCTCTGCCGCAGCATGGGCGCGCACGTCCGCGGCATCAAGCGCCATCCGCTCGTCTACCCCATTGTGTTTGAGGACATGGACGGCATGGATGCCCTGCCCGAGCGCCTGGCCGAGGCTGACATCGTTGCATCCTTTATGCCGAGCACACCCGAGACCCGCGGCCTGGCGAACGCCGAGTTCTTCGCCGCGATGAAACCGGGTGCCTTCTTTGCCAACGGCGGCCGCGGCGATCTTGTGGTCGCCGACGACTTGGTTGCCGCTCTGGAATCGGGACATCTCGCCGGCGCCGCGGTCGACGTCACCGACCCCGAGCCGCTGCCTGAGACAAGCCCCCTGTGGGATGCGCCCAACATGCTCATCACGCCGCACGTCTCGGGCTGGTTCCACCTAGCCGCCACGCTCAACAACGTCGTCGACATCGCCGCGGAGAACCTGCGTCATCTGCAAGCCGGCGAGACCCTGCGCTGCTGGATCGAACACTAATTGTTCCGGCGTTTTGCCAAACGCCGGAACCCCTCGACGCTGCGAGCCCGCCAGAGCGGCAATCTGACGTTCAATCGTCGGGCATGGCCAAAAGGCCTATGCCCTCCTCTTTCACGTCACCTTGCTCACTCTGGCGGGCTCTCGCTGACTTTTGTTCGACCTGCGGGATCTTCAAATTGCTAGAGCGTTGCTAAGTAATTCTTTGCGTCTTCTACACTCATTGCTGCGACGGGAGCATGCGAACAGAGCTTGACATCGTTGGTGACCAGTAAATCTGCTTGAGCGCGTATCGCTGCCGCAATGATTAAATCGTCTTCGTAATCGCTATGGAGCTCACGCTGTCTGCTCGCCATCCAGATGTCGCTCAGGTCACAGGGCACTGGCGTGGCAAGCTGCGACAGCACGCTAAGACAATCCCATGCAAGCGAAGTCGCTACCGTAGCGGCATACTGGGAAAGCGAACCGTGCTCTCGCCGATACCATGCCTTATGTTCACTTGAAATCAAATAGAACAGGTCTTTGGACGATGTCGCCGCGTACAGCAAATCAACCTGTGCCGTGCATGCATCGCGTAAAAACTCAATCGCCACCGAACGACCACGTCGTGAGGGAATGAAGTAATCGAGCCACACGTTGGCGTCAACCAAGATGCGCTTTGGAGTCTCACTCATAGAGCCAGCTCATCTCCTCGCCATAGCGATCCGCATAGGCATTCCGTTTGAGCTCTTCGTCGTCCGATGGCTGAGCCTTGACCATATCGATTCCCGACTCACAGCAAGCGGCAGCGAACAGCTTCGACCCCTGATCCATGAGCTCGAGCTTACGTTTGGCGGCCTTTTCGCGCTCGCGCTGTTCCGCCCGGGCACGACTGGGCAGCAGGATATCCTCGAGCGCACCGGGGCGATCGGCCAGCGACGCTGCAAGCTGCCAGAGCGCTCGCACCGCTTGGCTCGGCGTCATACCGGCCTTGGAGAGAGCGGCGTCCCCACTCCTTTTAAGATCGGCATCGAGACGTACGTTGATCTGAGCGGCTGTTGTGGTCATGAGCCCTCCCTAATACTTCAAAATATCATAAAGCTCTATGGTAGATACGTAAAGCATGTATAGCATTTATAAGCATTAGCCGTACTCTGTACACAAAAAGCCGCCGAGGCACATTGCACCTCGGCGGCTACGCATCACCAATCCAGTTCGGTTTCACCCTTTGCATTCGCCCAGATAAAACTTGCCAAAATGAACCTGTCCCTTTTTGGCAGGTTTTAGAGCTCCACACTTTCGGCGCCGTTGATGGTTAGGTTTCGCTCGTAGAAGGCGGTGAGGGCGCGGATGGCGTACATTACGTCGCGCACGCCGCCGGTCTCGTAGCTTGAGTGCATGGCCAGCTGCGGCAGGCCCACGTCCACGGCGTGCATACTCACCTGCAAGTTCGACAGATTGCCGAGCGTGGAGCCGCC
>CABMPS010000226.1 GCA_902388545.1 uncultured Collinsella sp. | reverse complement strand
AGTTGGAGCCCTTCTCGTCCTCGGTGCCGTTAGCAAGCAGGCCCACGCGGGGATGCTCAATGCCCAGGACGACGCGGGCATAGGCGCTACCCATCTGGGCAAAACGCACCATGTCATCGACCTCGACATCGGGGTTGGCGCCCATATCGCACAGCACCGTCAGACCGCCGGCGCGATTGGGCAGCGCATTGGTCAGACAGGGACGCACCGGCTGCTTCTTGCCTTCGGCCATATATCTAAACGGCGTCACATAGGCGGTGGCGGCAGCGGTCATGGCACCGGTCGAGCCGGCGGAGAAGAACGCGTCCGCGTTGCCCTTTTTGATGGCGCGGCAGGCAAGCACGATCGACGATTTACGCTTGGTCATCACGGCGCGAATGGGATCGTCATCCATGGCGATAACGTCGGGTGCCTCAAGAGCCTCAACACGTGCATGGGAAGCAGCAAAGGGATTGACGATTTCAGCGGGGCCAGCTGCCAAGACCTCGATATCGGGATCGGCGGCAAGCGCAGCCTCGATACCATCGAGAACAACCTGAGGTTTCTCGTCTCCGCCCACAATGTCTACACAAACGCGAACGTTACTCATATACATGCTCCTTATACAAAAATGGCCGACTCATTGAGCCGGCCATTGTGGTTCCATTTGGAACGGCATCGCATCCAGAGTATACCGTTACTCGGTAACGATAACCTCGCGGTCCTTGTAGAAACCGCAGCTGGGGCACACGTGATGCGGAAGCTTGACAGCGCCGCAACGGGGGCACGTGGACTGAGCCGCAGCCGAGATCTTCATGTTGGCGGAACGACGGGTGTGAGTGCGGATACGACCCTGCTTTTGTTTAGGTACGGGCATAGTGACCTTCCTTATGAACTATCCAGTGTGGCGATTACGCGCAAGTAGCGATACTACCACAGTTTTACTCATCGAGCTTGAGATTCTTCAATGCTGCAAATGGATTTTCCGTGGCAGCGGCCCATTCGGCCTCCGCCTGGGCGGCGCAATCGCATTGCTCGACGTTGAGATTGCAACGGCGAGTGGGACACAGACCGCGGCAATCGGGCTTGCAGAGCACCACAAACGGCGTGTCCATGACAACGGCATCGTTGATGGGCTCACCCAGATCGACGATGCGGTCCTCACCCAGGAGCTCGTAGCCGTCCTCGTAGGCCTCGGGATCCTCGGGCTCCTCAAAGAGGTAGAACTCCTCGATCTCGCCGGCGATATCAAACGAAGCGGGCTCCAGGCAACGGTCGCACTCGCCGGTGGCGTGCGCGCGGACCATGCCCGTGAGCAAGACACCGGTACCGGCATTGGTAAAGACAACGTCGTAGTCGATGCCGTCCTGTAGCTGGTACTCCTTCTCGCCCACCGTATAGGTGGCGACATCGACCTTGCCGGTCAGCGGATACGAATCTCCGGGAAACTCGAGCTGTTCGGAAAGATCGACGGTAACGCTCGGGAACTCAGCCATTACCACTGACCATTCTGTTGGGCGGCACCCTCGTTGAGCTGCTGACGGCAACGGGTAACGGTGCCGGTCAGGCTCTTGAGATTCTCCTCCAGGTGCGTAAAGACCTGCTCTGCGTAGTCCTCGGCAGCATAACGCGTCTCGCGCTCGTACTGCTGGGCACGATCGCGGATGTCGTCGGCCTGCTGCTGTGCCAAGCGGACGATCTCCTGCTCACCGGCAATGGTGAGGGCCTGCTGCTGAGCGTCGGCGATGATGGAATCGGCCTGAGCGGCGGCGGAAGCCATAAGCTCCTCGCGCTCCTTAAGGATACGGCGGGACTTCTGCCACTCCTCGGGATAGCTCATGCGGATCTCGTCGAGGATGTTGAAGAACACGTCGGCGTCGATGACCTTGAACTGAGCGTTCTTGCCGAAAGGCGGCTTGGCTTCCTCGATCAGCCCTTCGAGCTCATCGACCAAGCTGACGATCCTATCGCCAGGAAAATTCTCGCCCGGCATCCGGTCTCCTTTCATAGGTAACATATCATCGTGCTAGTTTACCACATGCCACCAGGCAATAAAAAACGTCACGAAAAGCGATGTCTGAGCGCTTCGACCACGTTGGGCGGGACAAACGTCGATACATCGCTGCCGAGTGAGGCGATCTGACGAACGACCGAGCTCGAGATATAGCCGTACTGCGGCGCACTCATGACAAAGATGGACTCCAGCTCGTTATCCAAGCGATAGTTGAGATCTGCCTGCTGCAGCTCGTACTCAAAGTCGGTCATGGCGCGCAGGCCCTTGACCACGGCCCCCGCCCCCTGCTCGCGAGCGAAGTCGACCAAGAGGCCGGTAAAGGGCAGGACCTCGACGCCGTCGATATCACCGAGCGCCTCGCGGGCCAGCGCCACGCGCTCATCGAGCATAAACGTGGTACCCACACCGTTTTTACCCTGCGACTCGGCAACAGCGACGATCACGCTGGGAAAGATGCGGCGGGCGCGGCGGATGACGTCGATATGGCCAAACGTGATGGGATCGAAGGTGCCCGGGACGATCACGCGGTTGATGGTGTCATTCATGGGCGTCCTCCTGAAACGTCGTGGCATCGTTGTTATTAGCATCGGTGCCGGCGTTATCGCCCTCACCATCGTCATCGCCGACCCAACGAAGCAGGTCGACCGAGGTAATGCCGTAGTGCTTCTCGCGCACAATCTCAAAGCCTGCCGGATGCGCGCCCGCATCGGCGGCGGCATGCTCAAACAGGGCATAAGCGCCAGATGCAAGCAGACCCTGCTGAGCCAGGTTCGGCAGCAGTTCCTCGACCGGCTCGGCACCAAAAGCATAGGGCGGGTCATTTTGTTCAGTCCCAGTGCCAGACCGATGG
>CABMPS010000225.1 GCA_902388545.1 uncultured Collinsella sp. | reverse complement strand
ATGTTCTATCGGGACACACATTTTGTCCTATAAGCCTCTTTTTTATTAACCTCGCATGAGGCCGAACCCGTAAGGGCACAGACGCTTTACAAGTCGAGCCTGCCCTGGGGGTCGGTGAATCCGTCTGTACCCTCCTTGAGCTTTTTCTCGTCTGCTTTCACGCGACGTTCGAGCTTCTTTGTATCTTCGGCAGGCGGTAGGTTCTCGGGTACAATTCCGCGGTCGATGAGGCTGCCACGCACGCTTGTGTTGTTCTCGACGTGCTCTTGCTTGATCTTGTCCAGACCGTACAGGTCGTGTTCCTCGGCGTTGAAGGCCGTCATCGAGTTCGTAAGGTCCTTTGCTTTGATGAGGACATCGGCTAACCTGTCCGCCAATGCCGCGCTCTTGGGTATGCCGAGCTGCTGCTTCATTTCCGCCGTGCTTCTGCCGCCGAATAACGCTTCATCGCCCTTCGACTTGATGATCGCGAATCCTTTGGAGTCCACGCCGCGTTTGAATGCAATACCCGAGAGCTGTTTCTCTGAATCGGATAGCGAGTGGCGCGCCTGTAAGCGCTGAATCTCTGCGAAGCGCTGCTCTATGAGCTCTTGGCGGCGCGTCTGCACGGCAAAGTATGCTTGGGCGAGTGCAATCTCTGGCTTGTTTGAATCTCCGTTCTGGGCGATTAAATAGCATGCATAGCGCGTAAGCTTGTAGTCTTTAACCGCACGAGCGGCGACACCGGCAGTTACCATTTTCGTGGTGTCACGAAAATGGGAATCAACTGGAGTTTTATTTGTTTCGCACGAGACTTTTGCCCTCTTAACAACTTCGGCGAAGTTCTCCCATCGAGTGTATCCCATGGGTTCCATTAAATCGCGTGCGAGCCAATACTCAACGCCGTCTTCCACATTGGCGTAGCTATCAAGTTTGACACGCCACTTCTCGATATCTCTACTGTCCATATCTCCTCCTCGCTGGCCTATTGTCTATGCGGGCTTTGCCCGCTCTGTATTCAGAATTAGGATACGCTGCCGTGCGGACACGAATGGGCCCCGTGCCACTTCGAGTTCACGGGGCCCATAGATATCGATTAGTTGTGTTTTGCTTTAGATAGGTGTCCAGTTTAATTCGCTCGATAGTGCGATCCGAGACTTTCGGTTCGCTTGCGCATGGCTTTGACCATTTCCTGTGCTAGTTGAATCTGCGATTGCAGGCGGGCGAGGGCTGCGATTTCGCTGTCATTGGCGTGTGGCTTGCTCAGCGCCGTTGCGTCGTCTTGCAGGCTTTCAAGCTGTTGCAGGGCCTTGGATAGACCCGCTTCGGTCCTGTTGATCATGCAGTAGGTACTCATTGTGCGTTTGAGGCAGCGGGTCAGGCGCTCGGCGTCTGCTGTAGCTATGCCATGCTGGGGGAGGGCGATATCCATCGGTGCGGCCGCCTCAGGAGCGTCCAGCGCTGCTTGGGCTGCCGATGCGCCCGCAATGCGCCCGAACACGATGCCATTGGCACTCGACAAGCCGCCGATGCGGTCGGCGCCGTGCATGCCGCCTGTTGCCTCACCGCAGGCGTAGAGGCCCTCAACGCCTGCGTACGCGGTCTTGTCGATTTTGATACCGCCGTTGGCGGCGTGGGCATACATCGCCACGCGCATCTCGTCGATCGGCGCGATGCCGTGCTCGTCTTGCAGCCAGGTGGCAAAGGTCTGCACAAACTCTGGGACATCCTCGCGAGGGAAGTCGTAGTGGAGTGCCAGGCCTTCGACACTTGTCTGATCGATGACGAGATCGATAGCGCGGGAGGCCAAGCGTGACGTGAAGGGACCATATCCAGAGCGCTGCTCGAGCAGGTCGTCCAGCTTGTCGTCGGCAATATCTACCGGCTGGTCTACATGTACGTAGCGCCAGGTTTTCTCGTTGAAGACCAGGTTGCGCTTGGGCTCGATGAAGCCGGGCATCATCTGCATGAACTCTATATTAGTAAGTGTTGCGCCGTGCGCCAGCGCGATGGCCTGCGAGGAGCTGAGCACATCAGCCGACGTAAGGCTGCGCTCGAACAGGCCGCTTGTGCCACCGGCTGCGATGATCGTGGCCTTGGCGGCAAAGGGCACGATTCGATTTTCGGTGAGGTCGTAGAGCACGGTTCCGGTTATTCTGCCGTTCGTGTCCTCAACAAGGTCGATAAGCTCATGGCGGGGGAGCAGGCGAATGCCGAGCGACTCGATCCGGGCTGTCAGAGCGTCCTCAAGGGGTTTGCGGGTGAGGCCGCGCCACATGCGCGTCTTGTGGTCAAAGCAGGGGATAAACTGCTTTTGCTGAGCGCTCTCAGCACTTTGCGGACGCTGAAGCTCAACGCCCAGGTCTTGCTCGAGCCATTCAATTGCCTGGGGAATGCCGTGGACAAACGTCTGGACAAGCGTAGGGTCGGCGACGCCGCCGCCCACGGTCTGGATGGTGTTGATGAGGTCCTGTTCGTCGTCTTCGTTAACGGGTCCGATAAGCCCCAGGCCCCAGGTTCCGGGGAAGAAGCTCGATCCACTCATAGTCTTGCCGGCGCTTGCCACAGTGACGGTTGCGCCCGCGCGTGCCGCTTCGATGGCGGCGCAAAGGCCCGCAATGCCAGATCCAATTACCAGTACGTCAGTTGATTCCATCGGATTCCTTTCTCGTCCGGCGCATTGTCGCACGGGTGATCGGTAATGGGGCCGCAAAGACTCGGCAAATCGGTAAAGGGCAATTATGGCAGGTGGGCGTCATGGACGCTCTGACATTCCATCTCGTTACATCTTGTAATTCGCCACAACTGATATATCGGCATTAGTTACCCTGCGACTGCGCAAACAAAAAGAGCCGCTACCCGGGTGGGTAGCGGCTC
>CABMPS010000224.1 GCA_902388545.1 uncultured Collinsella sp. | reverse complement strand
GACGCTGCCCGATGGCGCGTTTACCGCAGGATGGATCCCCGACGCCGCCGTTCGCAGCATGTCGCTCACCCCTGCGCGCGGCTGGGACCTGACCACGCTCACCTATACCGTCGAGCTCGCGCGTAACACCAAGACCTTCCCCCTCGCACAGGACCTCGTCACGCTATGGCCTCTCTACCTTGTCGTTGCGAGCTGGCAGGTTATCAGTGTGCTCAACATGCTCGGCGGCGCCCGCCGCGTGCGCCGCACTATGGCGCCGCTCAACGACCTTGCCCTGCGCGTTGACGAGCTCGGCCGCATGCAGCTCGCCGGTGGCAAGATGGAAACGCTCGAGCAGGCCATCGAGCGCGCAAGTGTCGACTCGCCAAGCGTCACCACCGGCGACGCCGACCTGGCGAGTATTGAGGTCGCGCTCAACCGCCTGCTACGTCAGATGCAAGAGGCAAAGTTGCAGCAGATGCGCTTTGTCAACGATGCGAGTCACGAGCTGCGCACGCCCATCGCAGTGATTCAGGGCTACGTAAACATGCTCGACCGCTGGGGGAAAGACGACCCGGACGTGCTGGCGGAATCCATCGCATCCCTCAAGGCCGAAAGCGAGCACATGCAGGAGCTCGTGGAACAGCTGCTGTTTTTGGCACGCGGCGATGCCGGGCGCACGGTCCTGCGGCGCGCGAATACCAACCTGGCCGCACTGGTCGGCGAGGTATGCGAGGAATCGCAGATGATCGATACCGAGCACACGTATCGACTGGCCTTTGACGCTGCGCTTGCCAGCGACCCGCGCTGCGACGCGCCCGTCGACGTGGCGCTCGCGAAGCAGGCTCTGCGCGTGATCGTGCAAAACGCCGCCAAGTATTCGGACGCGGGCACGTCCATCAGATTTGGCGTAGTGCCGGATGCGGGCGCGGGCACGATCGACATAAGTGTTGAGGACGAGGGTATCGGCATGAACCAGGAATCCGCAGCTCACGCTTTTGAACGGTTCTACCGCGCCGACAACGCACGCGATGCCGGCGCGCAGGGCTCGGGTCTGGGGCTTGCCATTGCCAAGTGGATCGTCGACAGCCATGGCGGTGTCATCGGCGTGACCTCAGTCGAGGGCGTCGGCAGCCGCTTTACGATTCGCCTGCCGCGGTAGAAAGCCCCTCGGCATAAAAAAGGGATAGGGCCAGGCGGCTCTATCCCTTTTTGCTAGCTATAGCAGCTTGTGCGCTACTCGCGGCACAGGTGCACGGCGAAGCCGGCAAACTCGCGCTTAAAGTACACGAGCTTGGTGCCGCCGTCGGGCAGCAGCACGCGCGACTCCTCGTTGATCTCGAGCCCGCGCTCGGCAAACCACTTCTCGGCCGCATCGATGTCGTTGACGGCAAAGCCAATGTGGCCCTTGGCGCCACGACCGTTCTGCTTCATGATCTCGACCAGCGAATCGTTAAAGTACGAAACCGGGGTCTCGATGACGGGCAGGCCCATCATCGTCGAGAACAGCTCCGCGATCTCCAGGGCGTCTGCCGGGTCAGTGGCGTTAATGCCCACATGGGCAACGCGCATGCCAAAGAGTTCAACCGGATTGGCGTTCTGCTCGCTCATACAGTCAGCGCCTACTGAGCCATAACGTCGAGGACGGCCTTCTCGGCAGCGACGCGGTTCATGCCGGTCATGAAGGGCACGCCACTCACGTACGGGCAGGTGAGGCCCTCGGGGGCAACGGTGGTGGCGATCAGCAGGTCGGCGCCCTCGTCGCAGTAGTCCTTGGCCTCGGAGATGGCGCACTGCACGATCTCGTACTTGTCGGCGTAACCGTTGGCGTCGAGCAAGGTGGCGACCTTCTGGGCAACGAGCGTGGAAGTAGCAGCGCCAGCACCGCAAGCCAAAACGATTTTCTTCATAGGTAATGTCTCCCTTCATGGTTTACTTTAGGTAAGTGTACCGCAGCGAGCGATAACACTCGGCCTCGATGAGCTTTTATGCCAGTTTGCTTGCGCGCTGCGTATAATACATCCAGTACGTGTTGTCATACCGCTCGCTTTATGAGTGACTAAGGACCCTAATATGCCCGATTCCCGCACACTCTGGACCGCCGTCGTTATCATCTGCATCGCCGTGTCGGTGTTCTTTAGCGTCAAAAAACGCACCACGTTTAAACGCCTGCAGCAGCTTATGGCCGCTAAGCAGTGGGACGAGTTCGATCGTTTGCTCGACGGTAAACTCACCAGCATGCTGTACCCGCGCTACAACCGCGACTACCTGCGCCTGAACTCCTATCTGCTGCGCGAGGACCACGAGCACGCCAGCGAGATGTTCGATCTACTGCTGGGACTCAACCTGCCTAAGATGCAGCGCGTCGACCTGGTCATTAAGGCCTTTAACTACTACGTTGGCCAGGAGGACCGCAAAAAGTCCAAGGAGCTC
Source organism: uncultured Collinsella sp. (assembly GCA_902388545.1). Taxonomy (GTDB): domain Bacteria; phylum Actinomycetota; class Coriobacteriia; order Coriobacteriales; family Coriobacteriaceae; genus Collinsella. Next base: position 494 of record CABMPS010000224.1, on the reverse strand, counting down.
CTGCACGAGATCAAGGGCTTTGAAGGCGGCCAGGCCGAGGCAGTCGCGCACGAATGCCAGCTGATGTACGACACGATGATCCTCAAGCGCCACAACGACATTCCCGAGCTGGAGCGCATGCTCAAGGAGGCCGGCGACGATAAGGTTAAGGGTTGCCGCTTGGAGTACCTGTTGGCCCTGCAGTACAAAAACAAAGGCGACGAAGCCAAGTTCGCCGAGTACTTGGAAAAGTCGGGCCGGCACTCGATGGCCGTCAACGCGTAACGGGCGCCTTGTGCTAGACTTCTAGTCTCACGGGGGCGTGGCGGAATTGGCATACGCAGGAGACTTAAAATCTCTCGCCGCAAGGATTGTGGGTTCGAGTCCCACCGCCCCTACCATATGAAGCGTTCGAGCCCGTGTCCCTTTGGGATGCGGGCTCGCTTCTTTTAGACGCCGGTGAGACTCGAACCCGCGAGGGGGCGAGCGTTAAGCGGACGCGCAGCGTTCGCAGC
>CABMPS010000223.1 GCA_902388545.1 uncultured Collinsella sp. | reverse complement strand
GCCCATATTGTGGTGGATTCGCAGCTTGGCTCCACATCTGGCCTGCAACGCCGCCTGAAGGTTGGCTATGCGCGTGCCGGGCGTATTATGGACATGCTGGAAGAAAAGGGTGTCGTCGGCCCGCCCGACGGTTCCAAGCCGCGCGAGGTCCTGTTGGACGAGGAGGGGCTTGCCGCGCTGGAATCTGTCGACGCCGAGATGGCACGTGAAGATCGTGAGTTTGGAGGATTCTGATGGCTGCACGCTTTGGTGACATGCTGCTCGAGCAGCGTCGCCGAATGGGCCTTTCCATTCAGCAGGTCGCCAACACCATCAAAATCAGGCCGCAGATCATCGAGTTTTTCGAGACCGGTAACTTTGCTTCGATGCCGCCGCGCGGCTATGCGCAGGGCATGATTTCGAGCTATGCTCGTTTTTTGGGACTCAATCCGCGCGAGGTCGTCAATGCCTACTTTGACGAACTGATGGCATACGAACGCGAGACGTCGCAGCAGGGCGGTCGTTTCCAGGACGCCGCCGGCTACGTCAATTCGCGTTCCTCTGTCGATAACGGGCGCTTTCTGATGGTTCAGGGCGGTCGTTCGACTCGCTATGGACAGCGTCCTCAGCAGGCCGGTTATATTACCGAGACGGGTTCGGGCGAGGAGATTCGCTCGCAGCGTGACCGGTTCCGCAGTACGCCGATGCCCGAGGACCGTGCACTTCCCGCTGCCCGCGGCGTGGCGCGTGACCCTCGTGCCGGCTACGGCGACGGCGGCTATTCCGATCGCGGTCACCGTGGTATCTCCACCGGACGCTCTCGCAGTGGCTATGCGGACGCCGATACCACGCAGGTGACGCCGCGTCTTCGCTCTCAACCACAGCCGTATGGCCAGCGCTCTTCGGCTCCGCGTGCGGGCCAGCGTGGCTATCAAGGCCGCGGTGAACTTGCGCCCCGCTCGGGTCAGCGCAGCCTTCAGGGCCAGGGTGGCTATTGCGGCCGTTCCGATAGCAATCGTGGCCGTATGCCTCAGGGAGGCGGACGCAGCAGTTCCAGTCGTGGACGCGGCGGTTCCCGTGCTCCTCAAAACAACGGGCTCGATGCGCGTATCGTCTACGCCGGTATCGGTGCCGTGGCGTTGCTGCTGATCGTGCTCATCGTGGTACTTCTGCGCGGCTGCGCATCTTCGACGCCCGAGACCACGCCCGAGACGCCCGCTGTTACCAAGACGACGACCAAGAAGTCTTCTAAGAAGACCGAAACGGTCGACGAGGACGAAGACACCGATGAGCCGACTGACGAGTCGACTGATTCGGACGCCGCCAAGACGACGGCCAAGAAGGAAGAGAACGAGGTCACAAAGGTTAAGGTCTCCGTTGCCAAGGGAAAGACCGCGTGGATTGAGGTCAAGGTCGACGGAAAGTCGGTTTATGGCGCTCAGGCGACTGGCCCCTTTGAGCAGGAGTACACGCCCGAGTCCTCGATCGAGATCACCACGTCTAAGCCTTCCGATGTCACCGTTACCAAGAACGGCGAAAAGGTCCGTTACGATACCAAGACCTCGGGCGTGGCGCGCGTGACGATCACCGTTCCCAAGAAGGAGACGACTGATTCCGAGAATGGTGAAAGTTCTGATGGTGCCGACACCACCGACGGCACCGATGCCCAGTCCACGGATGGCGCCGATACCGCAACTGACGGCCAGACGCCCACCGATTCTACCGACTATTCGTACGATAGCTACTAAGCCGTTCGTACGCGAAAGGAAACATCATGGCTAAAGATTCCAGCTTCGACGTCGTGTCCGAGGTCAACATGCAAGAGGTCGACAACGCCTTCCAGCAGACCACGCGCGAGATTTCCCAGCGCTATGACCTGAAGGATTCCGGCGCCACGATCGAGCTTTCGAAGGGCGACAAGCTCTTTACGATCAACGCCCCGGCCGACTTTGTCTCCAAGCAGATCATCGATGTCCTGAGCTCCAAGCTCATCAAGCGCGGCATCGACCTCAAGGCTGTCTCGTGGGATGCTCCGCAGGCGGCATCGGGCGGCACCGTGCGCGTGCTCGGCCATATCGTCGAGGGTATCGACCAGGCGACCGCCAAGAAGATCAATAAGGACATCAAGGACCAAAAGCTCAAGGTCAAGGTGACCATCGAGGCCGAGAAGCTGCGTGTTTCCTCTGCTTCGAAGGACGCGTTGCAGACCGTTATCCAGTTCCTGCGCGACCAGGACTACGGCCAGCCGCTGCAGTTCACCAACTACCGCTAATATCATTCGAAAGGACTGCTCTCCAACATGGATACACCGTTGGGCTCCGTGCTCTACATCACCCTCGGGTGCGCTAAGAACGAGGTTGACACCGACCGCATGCGTTCTCTTTTGACCGCCGCGGGCTACGAGGAGGCATTCGACCCACAGGATGCCGATATCGCCATCGTCAATACATGCTCGTTCCTCGCCTCCGCAACGTCCGAGAGCATCGAGACCACGCTCGAGCTCGCCAACGAGGTTCAGGACGGCGTTCGTTCTTGTCCCATCGTCATGTGCGGCTGTGTGCCGTCGCGCTATGGCGACGACCTGCCTGACGAGCTGCCCGAGGTCGCTGCCTTTGTGAAGGCCGACGAGGAGGACGGCATCGTGGCGGTCATCGATGGCGTGCTGGGTGTCGAGCGTGAGATCGCTGCCTATATTCCGCAAGTCAAGCGCACTGTCGAGGGCGCCGTTGCTTACGTCAAGATTTCCGATGGCTGCAACCGTTTCTGCAGCTTCTGCATGATCCCCTATATTCGCGGTCGCTATCATTCGCGCAATGCCGAGAGCATTATCTCCGAGGTACGCGACCTGGTTGACGGCGGTGTGCGCGAGATCGTGCTGATCGGCCAGGACACGGGTATTTGGGGCACCGACTTTGCCGACGAAGACGTCACCGATGGCTCGCCGCGCAATCTGGCGCAGCTGCTGCGCGCCGTCGCCGAGGCCGTGCGTCCGCAGAACGTCTGGGTCCGTGTGCTCTACCTGCAGCCCGAGGGCATGACTGACGAGCTCATTGAGACCATTCGTGATACGCCC
>CABMPS010000222.1 GCA_902388545.1 uncultured Collinsella sp. | reverse complement strand
CGATGCGCCTATTGCAGAGCAGATCACGCCCGATGAGGCCCGCGCCCTTGTGGACGCCGTGCGCGAGCTGGGTGCCAAGTCGGTAGTCATTACGAGCGCCGTGGTCAATGGCACGAACGCGGTTATCGGTTACGACCATGTGGCGGGGGAGTACTTCACGATTCCCTTTGAGCTCATTCCGGTCTATTTCCCGGGCACGGGCGACACGTTTTCGGCGGTGCTCGTCGGCCGCGTTATGGCAGGTTGGAGTCTGCAGCGCGCGACGGCCGATGCCATGCGCGTGGTGGCGGAGCTTATCGAGCGCAATGCCGACCAAGAGGACAAGTCGGCCGGACTTCCCATCGAGGCTTGCCTGGACGTGATCGACCATGAGTAACGCTGACGAGGGCGGCGCCAAGCCTGCAGGCGAGAACAAGCCACTCGGCGCCCCGCGTGGCAAGCGTCCGCGTATCCGCATTAGCTGCGTGGGCCAGCTGGGAACGTGCCGCTGCCATCATGGTCACAAGCCGGGCGATGTCTTTGACTTTGACCGAGACCGCGGCAAGATGTGCGCCATGGCCTGCCATGTGGGCTTTCCCTATATCGATATCCTGCGCTATGGCGGAACCGTACCTGGCAACGAGCCTGGTACGGCAAAGTTCTGCTGCCCCGAGGTCGATACGTTAAACGTCTGGCTCGCCGAGATCGTTGACGAGTAGCCGAGCGAGGATTTTCTCCCATTGAAACATTGAGCGTGGATTTTCTCCCGTTTTGGGCGCGATTGAACGCTCAAAGTGAGAGAAAATCCACGCTCATTTTTCATGCGGGAGATTATCCACGCTCGTTTCGCGCCGAAGGCGTGGCCTGCGACCTCGCTTTCCTACAGCTGCTCGAGCATAGCGGCGCAACCGGCGAGCACGTCGCGGTAGGTGGCATCGAAATTGCCGGTGTACCAGGGATCGGCCACGTCGCCGGGGCGCCCGGTCCAATCGAGCAAGCGCGTAATCTTGCCGTCGGGGTCGTCGCCAAAGATGCGACGCAGGCCACGCGCGTTCTCAGCATCCATATAGACAATGTGGTCCCAGTTGCCATACTCTGCTCGACGCACCTGGCGGGCACGGTGCGCAACGACGGGAATCCCGACTTCGCGCAGCTTGGCGACCGTGCCATGATGCGGCGGGTTGCCGATCTCCTCAGTTGAGGTCGCTGCGGAATCGATGACAAACTCCGCCTCGCGCCCAGCGCGGCGCACGAGCTCGGTAAACACCGACTCAGCCATCGTCGAGCGGCAGATATTTCCATGACAGATAAACAGTACACGTTGCATATGCGGTTTCCTTTCGATCGCCATCATCGAGCTTGAGTATCGCATCTACGCCTATGCCCTCGCCCGCCTGCGCTCCCAGCGAGCCAACTTGATCGTCACCAGCGTGAGCATCCAGGCCACAAGCGAGAACGCGGCGCCCACTGCGCCCACGTACGCAATGCCAATGCTGCTTACCACGGCGCCGCCCACCGCAGTGCCAAACGAGATGCCGACGTTAAACGCCATGGGCTCAACCGAACTCGCGAGCACCATCGACTTGGGATGGCGGCTGCGCGCCACGTCCATAAAGTGTGTGATGCACGACACCGAGAACAGGTACATGAGCATCGCCAAGCTAAAGACAAAGACCAGCGCGAGCGGCATGGTGCCGCCCACAGCAAACAACCCGAGTAACGCCACAGCCTGCAGCACAAACGTCACGAGCAGCGCCTTCATGCCAAAGCGCGCATCAATCCATCCGCCCAGGATGTTCGAGATCAGGCAGAACGCGCCGTAGGCCATGAGCGTGGTGCTGGCTTCGACCGTGCCCATGCCCAGCACCTGCTCCAGATAGGGCGTCACATAGCCGTAAAACACATAGACCGATCCCACGCCAAACAAGAAGATGAGCATGCCGGTGATGATACTCGGTTCGCGCAGCAGACCCGCCTGCTCGCGGAAGGTAGCGGGTTCGTCGGTCTGTCCGGCGCGCGGCATAAACACCACGAGCGCGGCGCAGATCAGAACGGCAAAGGCCAGCGTGCCGTACATGGCAACGTGCCAGTCGAGCGTGTCGGCCACAAACTTGCCGATCGAAGTGACAAAGACCATTGCTACGGAAAACGCACCATATACCACCGAGATGGCAAGCGAAATTTGCTGCGGGGACAGCAGCTCGGGGATGTACGTCACGCCCACGGCGAGCAGTGCGCCCGAGACGGATCCCAGGACAATGCGCGAGATAAACAGTACCTGGAAGTTGGGCGCCAACGCCATGACCAGATTGCCGAGTACAAAGATAATGCTGTAGCACACGAGCAGCTGGTAACGACGGAAGCGCCCCGTGCTGAGCGCAAGCACCGGCGTCGCGATAGCGTAGACCAGTGCAAAAACGCTGATGAGCTGGCCCGCAGTGGCAAGCGATATGCCGAGTTCCGTCGCCAAGTCACTTTCGATGCCGATGACCACGAACTCCGAGCAGCCGAGCGAGAAGCCCAGCAGCACGAGCAGCGCCAGGCAGAGCTTGGTGCGCGCGGGGGAGAGCGCGGCGGCGGTTGACTTACTTTTAGGCGTGGTTGCGGCGGTCAAGGTTGTCACTCCAATGTCGCATGAATAAGCGGGATTCAATCCCTGCAACTCTAACAGAATGTGTCAGGTGCCTGCCCCCTTTGTCGCAGGCTGCGCTTGCCTGTATAGTCGCAATACAGGCGAAGATGGTCTCAGGTACATCGCGGGCGACAGGAGATCCCATGGGTATGCACACGACAAAGGTTGCAGTGGGCGAGGGCAAGTTTGCGCTCGAGGCCCAGCTGACGGTGACACCGCGAGGCATGGCGGTCTACGCCTGCTCGCCGGAATTTGCGCACCTGGGCGCCACGGCACAGGCCATTCCGCGTCCCGAGCCCGGCCGTACGGCGACGGTGAGCATCCTGGCCGTTCCGTGCCATCGAGACGAGATCCCGGCGCACGATATCGCGGCGGCGCTGGCCACGCGCTTTAGTGTGCCGGTAGTTGCAAGCACGGGTTTTCATGTTGAACAGGCGAGCGGGAACGACCTGCAGCGCGT
>CABMPS010000221.1 GCA_902388545.1 uncultured Collinsella sp. | reverse complement strand
CGCTCCACAGCAGTCGATCATCACATCGGTGATCATGCCGGCGCGTCCCGGCACACGGCGACGCTCATCGAGCAGCTGGCCCAGACCAAGGGCATCCCGGTCACGCGCGTGGACATTCCCGCACAGCTCAAGGGCGCGCTGTTCCTGGTGAGCGACGAGCACGGTGTGGTCCCCGCAACCGAGACGGACGCCGCCGAGGCCGACGCCGCCACGGTCGCCTTCTTCGCCGACGGCTACGAAAAGCTCCGTGCCCGCCGCTAAATGATTTTTCTGGGACGGGGATTAAAGAACATTTTGGTCCCCGCCACCGCTGCGAGTGCGAGGCGGACAAAACGCCCCCGCTCGCGAACAGTTCTGTCACCTTGGCGCCGCGCGCGGTGCACACCTGCAGTTTCGCAGCCATAATGGTGGCAAGACAACCAAGAGGGGAGCGGAATCCATGGCGCTAATCTATATCGTTGAGGACGACGAGCCCATTCGTCGCGAGCTTGCCGACATCCTCGCCCGTGCCGGTTTTGAGGTTGAGGCCTGCGAATCGTTCGAGCACGTCTCGCGTGACATCCTGGCCGCTGCACCCGACTTGGTACTGCTCGACCTGACGCTTCCCGTCAAAGACGGCCAGCACATCTGCCATGAGGTCCGTCGCGAATCCGAGGTCCCCATCATCGTTCTCACGTCGCGCACGACCGAGATCGACGAGGTCATGGCCATGACGCTTGGCGCGGATGACTTTGTTCCCAAGCCCTACAGCGCGCGCGTGCTCGTGGCGCGCATCAACGCACTGCTGCGTCGCACCGCGGCGGCAGGCGAGCGCAGCACGCTCGTCCATAAGGGATTAGAGCTCGACCTCGCCCGCTCCATGGTCACCAACACGGCAACCGGCACCAGCACCGAGCTCACCAAAAACGAGCTGCGTATCCTCTCGCTGCTTCTGAGCCGCGCGGGCAAGATCGTTTCGCGCTCGGCCATCATGCAGGACCTGTGGGACTCCGACGCCTTCGTGGACGACAACACGCTTACCGTCAACATCAACCGCCTGCGCACCACGCTCGATAAAATCGGCATCAAGGGGTATTTGACGACGCACCGCGGCCAGGGCTATTCGGTCTAGGGGCCGGCTATGTCATTTGCCAAATTCTTCAAAGATGCGCTGCTTCCCGTCGCCGTGTGGGCGTGCGGCGTGCTGCTGAGCTGCTTTGTGCTGACGGTCGCCGGCGCTTCGACATCTATCGTGGTCGTGGCGGTCGGTGTGTCCTTTATCTTTGGCATGCTGGGCATCGTGATCGAGTATGCGCGTCGCCGCCGTTTTCTGCGCCAGCTGGAGCGTGCGGCAGGGGAGCTCGAGAGTCCCGCATGGGTGCAGGAGATGGTGCAATGCCCGACCTATGCCGAGGGCGAGCTCGAGTACGAGGTCCTGCGCCGGGTGGGCAAGGCTGCCTGCGACGAGGTTGCCGAAGGCCGACGTCAGACCGATGACTATCGCGACTATATCGAGAGCTGGGTCCACGAGGCAAAACTGCCTCTGGCGGCAGCCCATCTGATTCTTGAAAACCTGGACGGCAGCGAAGACGACCTGTCGCGTGTGGATGATTTGGGCCGCGAGCTGGCTCGCGTGGAGCGCTATATCGACCAGGCGCTGTACTATGCGCGCTCGGAAGTCGTGGAGCGCGACTACCTGATTCGCCGCTGGGATCTCAAGACCTTGGTGACGGGTGCGATTAAAGCCAACGCGCGCGAACTTATCGCGGCACATGTGGCGCCGGTGTGCGAGAACCTCGACTTTGAGGTCTTTACCGACGAGAAGTGGCTCGAGTTTATTCTGGGTCAGCTCATTCAGAACAGCATTAAATATGCGTGCGAGGACGGCGCGAAGATCGTGTTTTCTGGCGCGTTGCTGGACGAGGGCTTGGCGAGCGAACGCATCGAACTCACCGTCGCGGACAACGGCTGCGGCGTGAGCGCGGCAGATCTGCCCCGCGTGTTCGAGAAGGGCTTTACCGGCGACAACGGCCGCGCCACCAAGCGCGCAACGGGCATCGGCCTCTACCTGGTGGCGCGCCTGTGCTCCAAGATGGGCATCGACGTCACCGCGGCATCCGACTCCGGCGAAGGCTTCGTCGTAACATTCGCGTTTTCAACGAACAAGTTCCAATACTTCGAGTAGCGCACGCAAGCGCCGTTTACCAATACAAAACGTGCCGCCCCAAACCGGGGCGGCACGCCATCTTTTTATCAGCCAACTCGCTGAAGTAAGGCTGCGAAGGCCGCGAGGCCGGGAGGGGTTTCCTAAGGGCACATCCCGCAGCCGCAACGCGGCGAGGACGTGCCCGTGGAAACCCCGCAGGCCCCGCGGCCGGTGGGAGCAACGCTACTTTACGACCAAAATGTCGCAGTCGGTATTGCGCAGCAGGAACGTCGAAATCGAACCCAGAAGCGCATACTTGATCGAGGACAGGCCGCGGGCGCCGCAGAGCACCAGGTCGGGCTTGACCACGTCGAGCATCTCGTCTTTGAGCGTCTCGCGAATGCGGCCGGCACGTATCATGACCTCGACCTCGGGAATATCGGGATTGGCCTTGGCCTCTTCGAGCTGCTTTTCGATGGAGTTCTTAAAGGCCTCCTCCAGACCGTTGACCAAATCGACCGGATAGGAGCCGGCGCTCTCGAGCGCCGTGGAATCGATAACGTGGCCGATAATCAGCTTGGCGCCGTTGTTCGCGGCGACCTTGATGGCGCGTGCGAGCACAAAATCCTGCTGCTCAGTACCGTCGAGTGAAACAAATACCTTGGTGTAGCCCTCGTTCATGGTTTCCTCCTTGGTCTATCGCACGGGCGCGGGGCTCGTGCGTCGGGCGGGCGCGGGTGCGTTGACCGCCGGACACTTTATCTTGTTGCAGTTATACCCAAGGATTTCGGTTTAACTGCTCGCAATTCTGTGAACGGGCGAGTTTTTTGGTAAGGGTAGGCGCGGTCGCACCGCCAACGGTTGATAATGGGACATCGCCCGCATCGTCCGCAGAACATCTACCGGCGGGGGTCTAACGAGGGGGGCCCTTTGGATATCATCGAGCTT
>CABMPS010000220.1 GCA_902388545.1 uncultured Collinsella sp. | reverse complement strand
AGCGAATGTCCGCAGCGGCATCCAGGCCCCACAGCACCTGGCCGCGCTCGGCCGCCAGCTCGCAGCCGTCGTGAATGGGCTGGCCGCCGCCACCGACGCAGCCGCCCGGGCACGCCATGACCTCGACGAAGTCATAGCTCGCACGGCCGTCGCGAATCGCATCGAGCAGGCGGGCAGCGTTGCCCAGCCCGTGCGCCACGGCGACGCGCACCTTGGTGCCATCGATATCGGCCACGGCCTCCTTCCAGCCATTCAGGCCACGCACGTCGGTAAAGAAATCCGCATCGGGGTTCTTGCCCGTCACCAGGTAATAGGCCGAGCGCACGGCAGCCTCCATCACGCCTCCCGTGGCGCCAAAGATCACGCCCGCGCCCGTGCCGAAGCCCAGCGGCGTATCGAGCGGCTCCTCGGTAAGCGTGTCGACGCTCACGTGGCTCGCGCGAATCATGCGTACCATCTCGCGCACCGTCAGCGCAACGTCCACATCGGGCACGCCGCCCTCGCCCACCATGCTCGGCAGCGCACACTCGGCCTTCTTGGCCGTGCACGGCATCACGGACACCACGAACAGGCGCTCGGGCTCCACGCCCAACACCTTGGCGTAGTACGTCTTGGCAATGGCGCCGAACATCTGCTGCGGCGACTTGGACGTGGACAGGCTGTCGACAAACTCCGGATAGCGCGCCTTCACAAAGCGCACCCAGCCCGGGCAGCAACTCGTGAACATGGGCCAGCCGCGACTGTCGCCCTCGCCCTTGGAGGCAGCGCCCAGGCGCTCGAGCAGCTCGGATCCCTCCTCCATAATGGTGAGGTCGGCCGAGAAGTCGGTGTCGAACACGTACTCAAAGCCCACGCGGCGCAGCGCGCAAGCCAGGCGTTCGACGGTAGCCTCCTCGCGCGGAATGCCGAGCTCCTCGCCCCAGGCGCTACGCACGGCCGGCGCAATCTGCACCAGTACAATCTTGTCAGGATCGGCGAGAGCATCGAACACGGTCTCGGTATCGTCACGCTCGCGCAGGGCGCCCGTCGGGCAATGCGTGATGCACTGACCGCACGCGACGCAATCGGTCTTGCCGATCGGTGCACGCCCGCGGGTGCCCACGGCGGTATGCGTGGCGCGGTTGGTCAGGTCCCAAATCCCTAAGCCCTGCACGCTCTCGCACACCTTGATGCAGCGCATGCATTTGATGCACTTGTCGTTATCGCGGATGATGGGGAAATCGAAGTCCCAGCCCTCGCGCGCCAGGTGCTGCTCGTACGGCAGATAGAAAATGCCAAGGTCGTTGGCGATGGTCTGCAGGTTGCAGTTGCCGCTGCGCACACAGCTCGTACAGCGCGAGTCGTGCTGGGACAGCAGCAGCTGCACGTTGGTGCGACGGGCCTCGCGGGCCTTGGGGCTGTTGGTGTGGACCACCATGCCGTCGAGCACGTAGTTGTTGCAGGCGGCAACCAGCTGGTCGCAGCCCTCGACCTCGACCACGCACACGCGGCAACCGCCGATCTCGTTCAGATCGCGCAGGTAGCACAGGGTGGGAATCTGGATGCCGACGGACTTGGCCGCATCCAGGATCGTGGTGTGCTCGGGCACCACGACCTCGCAATTATCGATCGTGAGCTTGACCATGTTGAGTGCTCCGCTTTCGGTGTTGTCGCTGACAGTGGTTTTGTTGGGCTCTACCATTCCAGGTTCCTCCCTCCGCGGAACGCGCCAAAGCCAAAGTGGTCGCAACGCAGGCAGCGGCTTGCCTCCTGGCGTGCCTCCTCCTCGGTAAGGCCCTGCTCGACCAGATTCCAATCGTGGATGCGCTCGCCGGCTTCGCGCTCGCCCAGCTCGCAGCGGCCGCACTCGTGCTTGCCCTTAAACTGCACGGTCGGCAGCTCAACGTCGAGCTTGATCTTGTGGTCAAAGCCCAGATAGCGGTCGATATTTGCCGAAGCAACGCGGCCGGCGTTGATGGCACGGATGACGGTGGCGGGGCCGGTCTGGCAGTCACCGCCGCTAAAGAGGCCATCGAAGTTAGGCACGGCGCCATCCGAATCGGTGACGACGCGACCCCACTTGCAGGCGATGCCCATGTCCTCAAACGGCTTGGAATCGATGTCCTGGCCAATGGCCACAAACACGCGCTCGCAGGGAATGACGCGCTCGGGCGTGGCGGCGGCACGCGGGGCCGGACGCCCACGACGGGGCTCGCCGATGATCTGCGGCTGCACGCGCAGGCCACTCACGCGACCTTCCTCGCCCGTCTCAATAGCGAGCGGGGCGGTCAACTCCAGCACCTCGCAGCCCTCGGCCTGGGCACCGGCGATCTCGGCGTCCTGGGCCGTCATGTCGCAGATGCGACGGCGGTAGACGATGCTCACCTTTTCGGCACCGCAGCGCACGGCGGAGCGCGCCACGTCCATGGCCACGTTACCGCCGCCGATGACGCACACGCGCTGGCCGCTCAGGTCGGGCAGCTCGTCATCGCCGATGGCGCGCAGCATCTTGACGGCCGACTCCACGCCGGGAGCCTCTTCGCCCGGAAGGCCGAGCTTCTTATCGCTGTGGGCGCCAATGGCCAGGTAGACGGCATCGACCTCGTCGCGCAGACGGGCAAGCTCCTCGCCGTTGACGGAGTGGTCGAGCTCCACGTCGATGCCGGCGCTCAAGATCCAGTCGATCTCGGCCTGCAGGCGCTCGCGCGGCAGACGATAGCTGGGGATGCCGTAGCGCAGCATGCCGCCCAGGTGGTGGCGCTGCTCCAAGATGGTCACCTTGTGGCCCATCACGGCCAGGTAGTAAGCGCAAGAAAGACCGGCCGGGCCGCCGCCGATCACGGCGACGCGCTTCCCGGTGTTGTCCACCACATTCGGCTTGTGGTCGTTGAGGTCGCTATGCTCAACGGCAAAACGCTTGAGGGCGAGGATGTTCATGGGGTCGTCGACCATGCCACGGCGGCAGTGCATCTCGCAGGGATGCTCGCACACCAGGCCGCAGACGAGCGGCAGCGGATTGTTCTTGCGGATGACCTTGACGGCGTCGGCATAGCGGCCGGCCTCGACCAGCGAAATGTACCCGGGAATGTCGACGTGCGCCGGGCAGCCCGAAACG
>CABMPS010000219.1 GCA_902388545.1 uncultured Collinsella sp. | reverse complement strand
AGCGCCTGTAGCGCATCATTTTGAGCTGCGGGTCCGCTAACACGTCCCACTCGCGGCGAGCGATTGTTACGGGGGTGTTTCGCATTTATGCGGAATGCCCCCGTTTGTGTATGCCGTCTACCGAGAAATACGACCATTTAGAGCAAAAACCCTTGCAATGCAGAAAATACTTTTGTGTGGTAAAGCGCAATCAGTGTCGAAAGTATTTCTCAAGCGCCTATAATGAATACCGCATGTTACGTGCATAGAAGGAGGAATGGGAGGAAACGTGGCTGAGAACCTAAGCAACCAGTCTGTACCCGAAGCCGCGGCGCGCGTCGCTGCCGTGGTCAACCGCCTCGTTAACCGAATCGGCTCGAATGCCGAATCCAAGGAGCGTCTCGCCGAGATCGAGATCCCCGAGGAGCTGCGCGACAATCTGGCGCTGTTCTTGCGCCTGGAGCGCCGTGTGCTTAGCGAGTATGATCCCGAGATCGCGGACCTGTTCGACAAGATTTTGACAGCCGAGATTGTGGCCAATGCCGGAAACCCCGGCACCCGTGCTGCCGACGAGTCCGTCGACGAGCAGGGCGTGCCCACTGCCGACGAGCCCACCGCCGTGGCGTTTCGCGAGGTTGTTGATCTGATCGACAGTCTGCCGCTCGATAAGCAGCAGGTTATCGTCCGCGCCTTTACGAGCTTCTTCCATCTGGCAAACCTGTCGGAGGAGAACTACCGCGTGGCGCAGCTGCGCGAGCGCGAGGCAGGTGCGTCGACCGATACCGAGGTCGATCCCGCCAACGAACTCACCGTCGCCTATCACCAGTTGGTAAACGAGATGGGTGTCGAGGGCGCCAACGAGCTGCTCGACAAGCTCGAGTTCCACCCTGTCTTTACCGCACATCCCACCGAGGCCCGTCGTAAGGCCGTCGAGGGCAAGATTCGCCGTATCTCCAACCTGCTGGAGGAGCGTCCGCGCCTGGGCGGCTCCGACCTGGTGGAGAACGAGCGCCATATGCTGCAGGAGATCGACGCTCTGGTGCGTACGAGCCCCATCGCGCTCAAGAAGCCCACGCCGGTCGAAGAAGCCGATACCATCATCGACATCTTCGATAACACGCTGTTCGACGTCATTCCCGTTATCTATCGTCGTTTTGATGACTGGGTGCTGGGCGACAAGGCCGGCACCGTGCCGCCGCTGTGCCCGGCGTTCTTCCACCCCGGCAGCTGGATCGGTTCCGACCGCGACGGCAACCCCAATGTCACCGCCAAGGTGAGCCGCGAGGTTGCTGCCAAGTACTTCACCCATATGGTGCTCAAGCTCGAGGACAAGTGCCGCCGCATCGGCCGTAACCTGACGCTTGAGGCCACCTACAGCAAGCCGTCTGCCGAACTCATCAACCTGTGGAACCATCAGGTCGAGATGAGCACTCAGTACACCGCACGTGCTGAACTGATCTCCGAGCACGAGCCGCATCGCGCCGTTATGCTCGTCATGGCCGACCGTCTGAACGCCACCGTCCGTCGCATCACCGATACCATGTACCACAGCGCCGATGAGTTCCTGGATGACCTGCGCGTCGTCCAGCGCTCCCTGGCCGCCTGCGGTGCCGTCCGTGCCGCCTACGGCCCGGTCCAGACCATCATCTGGCAGGTCGAGTCCTTCGGCTTCCATATGGTCGAGATGGAGTTCCGTCAGCACTCCGTGGTGCACGCCCGCGCCCTCAAGGATATCCACGAGAACGGTATCCATGGCGACCTGCAGCCCATGACGCGCGAGGTTATCGACACCTTCCGTGCCATCGGTTCCATCCAAAAGCGCTACGGCAAGAAGATGGCGCACCGCTACATCATCTCGTTCACCAAGAGCGCCCAGCATGTGGCCGACGTCTTTGAGCTGGCCCACCTGTCCTTTGCACACGAGGAGGATGTCCCCGAGCTCGACGTGATCCCGCTGTTCGAGCAGCTCGAGGACCTCGAGGGCTGCGTCGACGTGCTCGACCAGATGCTTACGCTGCCCGTGGTGCAAAAGCGCCTTGCCCAGACCAACCGCCGCATGGAGGTCATGCTGGGCTATTCCGACTCCTCCAAGGATGCCGGTCCTACCACGGCCATGCTCGCGCTGCACTCCGCGCAGGAGCGCATTGCCAAGTGGGCCGAGAAAAACGATATCGACCTGGTGCTCATGCACGGTCGCGGCGGTGCCGTGGGCCGTGGCGGCGGTCCGGCCAACAAGGCCGTGCTGGCGCAGCCCAAGGGTTCGGTCAACTGCTTCTTTAAGCTCACCGAGCAGGGCGAGGTCATCTTTGCCCGTTACGGCAACCGCACGCTGGCTCAGCGCCATGTTGAGTCCGTTGCCGCCGCAACGCTTTTGCAGTCGGCCCCGAGCGTCGAGAAGACCAACACCGAGACCACGCAGAAGTTCTGGGATATGGCGGAGAAGCTCAACGCAGTAAGCCATGAGCGCTATCTGGACCTGCTGAACACCGAGGACTTTACACCGTGGTTCTCGACCGTGACGCCGTTGACCGAGGTCGGTCTGCTGCCAATCGGCTCGCGTCCCGCCAAGCGCGGCCTGGGCGCCAAGTCGCTCGACGACCTGCGTACCATTCCGTGGATCTTTAGCTGGAGCCAGGCACGCATCAATCTGGCCGCTTGGTACGGCCTGGGCACCGCCTGCGAGCAGTTGGGCGACCTTGACCAGCTCAAGGCTGCCTACCAGGAGTGGCCGTTCTTCCGCACGTTCATCGACAACATCGAGATGTCGATCGCTAAGACCGATCAGCGCATCGCCAAGATGTACCTGCACCTGGGCGATCGCCAGGATTTGTCCGAGAAGGTCTTCACCGAGATGCAGCTCACGCGTAAGTGGGTTCTTGCCATCGTCGGTGACGAATGGCCGCTGCAGCGCCGCCGTGTGCTCGGCTGCGCCGTCCGTGTGCGTAATCCCTACGTCGACGCCCTGTCCATCGCTCAGGTCCGCGCCCTTCGCGAGGTGCGTATGAACCAGGACGAGATGGCAGAGGAGAAGAAGGCCGAGTACATGAGCCTGATTCTTTCGACTGTGACCGGCGTCTCGGCAGGATTGCAAAACACGGGGTAATCGATAGCCCTGTAGTCGTTGTCCGGGGCCGCCGTATGTTTACT
>CABMPS010000218.1 GCA_902388545.1 uncultured Collinsella sp. | reverse complement strand
CCAGCCGTAATACCCGTCGTAATGGCCCAAAACAGATACAGCAGGTCGAGCGGGTCCTTGACCGCCGTACGGTAACGAACGATGGACAGAGCACCGACCATACCGAGCGAGATGACCACGTTCGTCGAGATCGCGAGCGTAACCATGCAGGTAAGCACGCACATGCCCACGAGCGTCACGGCAAAACTGCGCGAATACACCACGCCGGTAAAAAAGCGCTTGTACACGTAATAGATCAGGATGCCCATGGCGAGCGCCACGAGCAGCGAGAGGCCGATCTTGGCAGGGTCGACCTGGCCAAACGCCTCCAAAACGGAGTTCTTAAAAAAGTCCCTGGTGCTCATGGTCTAAATATCCCCTCGGTTCTCAAAATCCGATTCCCAGTAATTAAATCCGCGCAGGTAGGCGGTCTTTTCGTAACACAGGCAGTACTTGGAGACCGCCGTGAGCTCGGCCGCGCCCGGCGGCACCATATCGCGCACCAGCTGCGGGCAAAACTCCGTAAACTTGACCTCCATCACCAGCTTGCCGGGCTCCAGGACTGGCAGCGCGGGCAGCGTCGCGTCAAAGATATCGAAGCTTCCCACCGCAGCACGCACGTTCATGTCAAACGTAATGCGCACGGTGCCCCCATCCATCACCCACGGCTCGCGCTCGTAGTCCACGATGGTCCGCGGGCGCATCATGTTGCAGATGCACTCGATGTAGAACTCGCGACAGAGGGGATAGGGGCTCCTCAGCAAGAAGTCGTAGTCGCCAGCCAGAATCTGCTCAAACTCGCCGCGTGTGAGCGGCGCGTCCTCCTTGTAGATCCAGCTACCGTACTTCTTTTTGCGCTCGAGCTTAATCACCTTGTCGCTGCCGTTATAGATGCGCACGCGATACTTTTTGCGCATAAGAATACCGGCGTCTTTTTCCTCGTAGGCCGAGTTACAGTAGTCGTCAAAGTACAGGCTACGAATGGTGTAACCGCCCGAGCGCGCATGCTTGTCCAGCTTAAACACCGGCGCCATGCGGCAGGCAAGCGCGGCGTGCTCACCCTCGTTAATGAGATATTTGAGCTCGTGGCGGTAACGCTCCCGCGTGGTACGCGCAGGAGGTGCCGCCAGGCGCTCAAGCAGCGCGCTAGCCCTCCTCATACGTGTCCTCCACGACCTTACCGCCGTCTTGCACGTAAAAACACTTCATGCCGTAGTGCTTGCCGTCGTCGGTCACATAATAGTCAAACGCATCTTGCGTATAGCCGTCGGAGTTGGTGGCGCGCACGCGCACAAAATACTGACCGGCATCGGGCGCATCGCAGGTCACCTCGGGAAGCAGCACGTCCTCGGCCTTAAAGATCACGTCGTTGATGGCGTAATCGCGCGCCAGCTCCACGGTATAGCGAATGTCGCGCGCCTTAAAGTCGTAGGACGCATCCCAGCTGATGCGCAGCTTGCCGTTATCGATCTGCGGCACGCCGATATAAAACGGCATGGGCTTTTTATAGCTCTCGCGGAAGCTCTTGAAGTTCTCCTCGATTTCGGAGGGAATCGCCGCGGCGATCTGCTCGTATTGGTCCTTGGTGACAGGCAGATTGTCGATATCGGGCGAAGCAAAGACCATGGATTCGGTGACCTCGCGATAATGTTTGATCATCTTGGACAGGCGTGCCTCGGTCATATACGAGCGCAAGTCCTTGACGGCGCGGTCGAGCTCACTGCGGAACGATTTACTGCGCAGCGCACGATTAAACAGCACATTGCCCCAGTAGTTGCTCACGCCGCGCTCCCAGCTCGCGTAGTCCGAGAACCCCTTCAGGCTCAGCTCAAGCTTACGCAGCATGCCGTCGTTATCCCAATCCAAAAAGTACCAGGTATTTGAGTTATGCGGGCTGTACAGATAGCAGTTACGGTTCTGCGTATCGCAGTTGCCCGTCAGGATCTGAAACGCCAGCCAATAGACCAGATTCTCGGTATCAAAGTAGGTGTCGAGCACGTTATCTATCTTTTGCGATTCGTCGTTGAGCGCATCGAGCATCTCGATGAGCTTGGTGTGGTCCGTATCGCCCTTAATCTCGAGCATGCCCTCAAACGCCGTCTGGTTATAGTCGGGGTCATCAGCCAGCTTGATGGTGTCTTCGAAGCGATGGAAATCAAAGCTGTTCACCTTATACAGATGCCCGCTCTTATCCAGACCGTGGGCCTTGAGCGCCGTCTTGTTGAGCTGCTCCACCTGCGTAAACAGACCGTAGTCCTCAAAGGTATCGTTGGACTTTTCGGTCTGGTCGCACACCCACAGATGCACAAACTGCGTGCGCAAGCCCATCATCTGGGGAATCCCACGGATGAGGTCAAAAGCCATCTTGTTACGAAAACGCATACCCTCGCCCATGTGCTTGTTAAGCGCAATCGCGCGCTGCTGGCGCCAGGTACCCTTGCCCTTTTTGAGCTCTACCTTGTAATTCTTTTGCGAGTTCATGCTCGACGTCTGGCCGCGCACCTGCACGGTAGCATTGGGCGCTTCCTCGCCATAGCCAACCTCGCCGGCCACCGGGCCGTCCTCGTCACCCGCCTGCAGCAGGCCCATAACCTGATAGCGCGTCACGCCCATGTCGGCATAGTCGTAGACCGAGTACGTATTGATCTCGGCCCAGCTATGATCGGTATTCTCAGAGCTGTTGCCGCGCGAGACCGTCAAGTACATGGTCACAATGCCCGAGTCGTCGTAGACCTCGTACAGCTCGTCCTTATCGCGCAGGTGCTTGGCCTCTCCCGAGGCATCGGCCTTTTTAATCTTGCCCTGTTTCTTGGTCTTTTTGGTCGAGGATTCGTCCTGAGACGAGCAGCCCGAAAGCAGCAGCGCACCGGCAGCCGCCTCAAACAGGCGACGGCGAGACATCATCCTATCGGTCATCAGAACCTCCCCAATGGCTGCGATACACGCGAACCACCATGCGCTCAAACGCACCATGCGGCTCGCCCTCTAAACGCAGTTCCTCGTAGCGCTGTTCGGCACGGTCGAGCAAGCGGCCCAACTCCGTAAAGCGACCCGTCTTGTCGGTCGCCACAATGGGCTGTTGACTCAGGATACGATACGGCAAGTTGGCAGTATAGGTATCGAGTCGCAGCAGCGCCACAACAAAAAACACCGCCGCGCCGAGCAAAAAGCCAAAGCCATAAAACTGCTGCGGAAAGAACAGCGAGACGATGGTCGCCAGCCCCGCCACAC
>CABMPS010000217.1 GCA_902388545.1 uncultured Collinsella sp. | reverse complement strand
TCGCGGCCGCCTTGCCGCCACCTCCACCGGCGTCGAGGGCGTCTGGGCTGCAGGTGACTGCCGTCGCGGTCCGGCCACCGTGGTCGAGGCTATCGCCGACGCCGCCGAGGTCGCCCGTGCCATTGCCGGCGTGGACTTTAACAAGTACGCCGACTGCAACGAGCAGGCCGGTCGCGAGGACACCTGCTACGAGCGCAAGGGGTCGCTGTGCCGCGACAAGCGCAACTGCACCAAGACTCGCTGCCTGGGCTGCGGCTCGGTGTGCGAGGTCTGCTGCGACGTGTGCCCCAACCGCGCCAACGTTGCCATTAAGGTGCCGGGCCTGGCTAAGCATCAGGTCGTCCATGTCGATGGCATGTGCAACGAGTGCGGCAACTGCGCCGTGTTCTGTCCCTACCAGGAGGGTCGTCCCTACAAGGACAAGCTCACCCTGTTCTGGAGCGAGCAGGACATGGAGAACTCCGAGAACGAGGGCTTCCTAGCCGTGGACGATGATCACTTTAAGGTCCGCGTCGCCGGCACGGTCCGCACCGTCTCGGTCGATGCCGTCAACACCGGTCTTCCCGAGGCCGTCCGCCTGACCATCAAGGCCGTGCGCGACAACTATCCGTATCTCCTTAAGAAATAGGCGAGTCTCTTATGGCCAAATCCATTCAACATAACGTGGCCTACGTTGCCTGCGGAAGCGGCTGTGCTTCCGCAGGCGGCGACGCCCGTTGCAGCGAAGGCTGCATTGGCTGTGGCGCCTGCGTCACGGCTTGCCCCCACGGCGCCATTGCGCTGATTGATGGCATCGCTCGCGTGGACCGCTCCAAGTGCACGGGCTGTGGCCTGTGCGGCATGGCGTGCCCGCAGCGCGTGATCGCCTTCGTCCCCGGCTACCAGAACATCCTGGTGCGCTGCAACAACACCGATAAGGGCGCCATCGCCCGCAAGATCTGCGACACGAGCTGCATCGGTTGCGGCATGTGCGCCAAAAAGTGCCCCGCCGGCGCTATCCGCATCGAGGACAACTGCGCCCATATCGATGGCGCGGACTGCCTGTCGTGCGGTATGTGCGCCGTCGTCTGCCCGCATGGCGCCATCCACGACCGCACCGGCATCGCCGCCGGCGTGTAGAAGGGAATCACCATGGCACAGGAATTCACTTTTACCGTTAACGGCGTGGAGTGTACGACGACTCAGAACAAGCCGCTGCTGCGCTACCTGCGCGACGACCTGCACATCCATTCCGCCAAGGACGGCTGCTCCGAGGGTGCTTGCGGCACCTGCACCATTCATGTGGACGGTGCGGCCGTCAAGGCCTGCGTACTGACCACCGCCCTTGCCGCCGGCCGCAACATCGTGACCGTCGAGGGCCTGCCCCAGGACGTGCGCGAGGCCTTTGTGTACGCCTTTGGCGCCGTGGGCGCCGTGCAGTGCGGTTTTTGCATCCCCGGCATGGTCATGGCAGGTGCGGCGCTCATCGCCGAGGACCCCGAGCCCACCGAGGAGCAGATCAAGTACGCCATCCGCGGCAACGTCTGCCGCTGCACCGGCTACAAAAAGATCATCGAGGGCATTTCGCTGGCAGCTGCGGTGCTCCGCGGCGAAAAGCAGATCGACGAGGACCTGGAGCGCGGCGACGACTACGGCGTGGGCAAGCGCGCCTTCCGTATTGACGTGCGCAAGAAGGTGCTCGGCGAGGGCAAGTATCCCGATGACATCGACGAGCTCGATCAGCCGGGTCTGACCTACGCCAGCGCCGTGCGCTCCAAGTATCCGCGCGCCCGCGTGCTCTCCATCGACACCTCCAAGGCCGAGGCCCTGCCCGGTGTGGTGGGCATCCTGCGCGCCGAGGACGTGCCGGTCAACCAGGTCGGCCACCTTATCCAGGACTGGGACGTCATGATCGCCCAGGGCGATATCACCCGCTGCGTGGGCGATGCCATCGTGCTGGTGGTTGCCGAGGACGAGGCGACGCTCGAGAAGGCCAAGAAGCTCGTAAAGATCGATTACGAGCCGCTGGAGCCCGTGCGTAACATTGTCGAGGCCAGGGCTGCCGACGCCCCGCGCCTGCACGACAGCTTCTTTGCCTTTGGCAACACGGTGGAGCTCAAGGACAACGTGTGCCAGAGCCGCCATGTGACGCGCGGCGACGCCGCCAAGGCGCTGGCAGAGAGCGCGTTCACCGTGACACAGCGCTTTACCACGCCTTTTACCGAGCATGCCTTCTTGGAGCCCGAGTGCGCCGTCGCCTTCCCGTACAAGAACGGCGTCAAGGTGCAGTCGACCGACCAGGGTGCCTACGACACGCGCAAAGAGTGTGCCCACATGTTTGGCTGGGATAACGAACCCGAGCGTGTGGTCGTCGAGACCATGCTCGTGGGTGGCGGCTTTGGCGGTAAGGAGGACGTGTCCATCCAGCACTTGGCCGCGCTCGCCGCATATAAGTTCCAGCGTCCTGTGAAGTGCAAGCTCACGCGTGCTGAGTCGCTTGCGTTCCATCCCAAGCGTCATGCCATGGACGGCACCTTTACGCTGGGCTGCGACGCCGAGGGCAACTTTACCGGCCTGGACTGCGAGATCAACTTTGACACCGGCGCCTACGCATCGCTGTGCGGCCCGGTGCTCGAGCGCGCCTGCACGCATGCCGTCGGTCCCTACAAGTACCAGAACACCGACATCCGCGGTTTTGGCTACTACACCAACAACCCGCCCGCCGGCGCGTACCGAGGCTTTGGCGTTTGCCAGTCCGAGTTTGCACTCGAGAGCCTGATCGACTTGCTGGCCGAGAAGGTCGGCCTGGATCCGTGGGAGATCCGCTACCGTAACGCCATCGAGCCGGGCGAGGTTTTGCCCAACGGCCAGATTGCCGATTGCTCCACGGCGCTTAAGGAGACGCTGCTCGAGGTCAAGGATGCCTACTATGCGCATCCCGGACACGCCGGTATTGCCTGCGCCATGAAGAACGCCGGCGTGGGCGTGGGCCTGCCCGATGCCGGCCGCTGCAAGATTCGCATCGAGGACGGCGTGGCTGTGGTCTATGCCGCCACGTCCGACATCGGCCAGGGCTGCAACACCGTCTTTTTGCAGGACGTTGCCGAGGCCTGCGGTCTGCCGCTGAGCTGCATTGCCAACGGCGAGTGCTCCACCGAGAACGCTCCCGACTCCGGCACCACGTCTGGTTCGCGTCAGACGGTCGTGACCGGCGAGGCCGTGCGCGGCGCCGCCTTCCTG
>CABMPS010000216.1 GCA_902388545.1 uncultured Collinsella sp. | reverse complement strand
AGCGCGGTATGCCTCGTGTCGTCTGCGGCATGACGGGCGACGAGCTCGCGCGCGAAATTATCGCTCGGGCGGGGCTAAAGCCTGCCGAATGCAGGGAGACCTATCCGTTCGACCGTTCGCCTCAGTATTGGGCGGGCTGGGTTTTGGCCTATACGCAATGGGTAAGCAGCCTGGGCTTTAGCGAACTACTTGAAGTCGCCCCACTCGATTGGATAATCGGTTCGTACCATCCGCTTCTCGAAGCTTCCGAAGACAAATTCGCCCAGATTGTCATCGATAAATGGAACAAAGCCCAGGCAGACAAAAAGGGCCTCAAGGCGGCACGAAAGGCGGCCGGCCTAACGCAAAAACAGCTGGCCGCCCAATCGGGGGTTAAACTTCGCGCTATACAGCTCTACGAACAGAATCAGCTGGATTTACGCCGCGCCTCGGTCTCTTCGGCATTGGCGCTCGCAAACACCCTAAGCTGCGCCATCGAAGACCTCGTCTGGCAACCGATCGCCCTGGAGTACGACTCGCGGGCTATTCCGTCCGAAAGGCTATAGAGGAGGTAGACATGCCTTGGAACTACGTTCAACAAGATGACGGAGCTGATTGCGTTGCTCAAGAAGATCATTCATCTGCGCTCGAGGTAAATTCAGCATCTCCGAATTTGCTCGACGGCGTCACGTCAATCGACGAAGCTATTCGGCAGACCATAGCGGGCATGCCCAACGCGCTCAAGCTCTTGGAGAACTCATGATGGCGGCTATGCAGCGGAGCGCTCATCCGTTCGTGCCGCTCGTGCTCGATGATACCGGTTCGCTCGAAGCTATGGCCGCGGCCGCGATGCGCCTACACAGCACGCTGATGACGGTCGGGCGCTGCTATACAACCGACGCCACAGGCGACCGGGCCGCGCTTGAGCTTGGACGCGTCGAGTCCGTACTTGCGGGTGCATTCTGTACAATATTCGGTCAATCGCCGGCCGATCGCTTCGCAGACATCTTTGACCAGGTCACCTACGTGGCAGAGCACATGGTCAGGGACCACATCTTCGAGGACGGTAACAAACGTACCAGCCTTATCTACGCATTGTCCGTCTTAAGGTTCGCCGGCACTCCGGTCGTGCTGTCCGACAGCCCCGAGCCCAAAGACAACCAGTACTATGCCTGGATCCAGGACCTCGTATCCGGAAACCGTACGACCAGCGGGCTCGCCGAGGAGCTGCGCCGCGGTTGCATTGCGGGCATAGGCGACCCGTCGCACGTATAGAATCAAAGCATCTGCACGCCGGTTATTGAATTGATTGGACACCACATGGAGATCCCCAGCGCCCTGTGCTGCCGCCCCGAGACCTCGTGGATCAAGCGGTAAATGGTGGTTTAGCTGCTGGTTTGCTGGACGCCTTGTTTGTGATGGAACGGCATGTGCCCAAGAATTTGAATTCGAGGGCAAAAAGTTCTTGGTAAACAACGCGAGGCTATGATAGTATCTCTTTTGCCGAAAGGCGACGGGCGATTGGCTCAGGGGTAGAGCATATCCTTCACACGGATGGGGTCACAAGTTCGAATCTTGTATCGCCCACCATCTAAAGCGCAGGTCAGAGGAGTTAAGCCTCTGGCCTTTTTCTTTTTGACATCAAGCTTGACACCAAAACTGACACCAAAATCAAATCGTAGTCATCTAAGGCGTCATTTTATATCGCACCCTTTTTGCTGACGTCATTGCACGTTTTGTATATAACGCATGCGTATTTTCATTGAATTACCCATATGATACGAGCGCAAATGTGGAGACAGGGACCACACGCCCAGAGCTCCTTCCAGCGGATTTCTATCACACGAGGGATTTTGGGCAGAACTCGTCAAGCTATTGGCCAGCGTTTGGTCAGCTTCCGGTACTTACCCGCATGATGCCCCAGTAGATAATCGGCGATGTCCGCAATCCGCACGGCCCGCGGCCGAAACCAGGGGAGGCGCAAATGGACGAAATCGTCTGCGCAAACACCGCATTCCGCTACTGGCGCTGCCCACCGCAGGTGCGCGACCTCTACCCGCGCCTGCCCAACACCGAAGACGGTTGGCGAGCTCTATCCCAAGCCCCTTTCGTAACCGACGTCCTCAAGACCCCGATCATCGCTGTTGCTTCGCCAGGTTGTTGTAATCACCACTCGGGATTGCGCTCTACAATTCGCTGGGATGGGGCATCGGATGCCGGCACAACAATCGACACTCATTTTGGCTTTAGTGTCACCAATCCGCTAAACACGTTATTTACTATGACACGCTTTGTGTCTCAAATAGATCTCGTACTGGCTATGTACGAACTTTGCGGCTGGTTTTCTGTTTTCGAGCCGGCTCCCGCTGCCGAAATGCAGTTAAAACTGGCGGTAGAAAAGAATCGCAATTCCAGCACGCAGGATCTGTTCGAACTTGGAGAAGGCGAAGACGAGATTCCCTGGAAACGAGTTTATGCCCGCGCAACCGTAAAGGACCCAGATAGTGATGGCCAAACAAGCAAGCGTGAGGATGGAAGAGAGGTTACGAAACTCAAAGGTACTTCTCTTTGGATGAGAAAGCCGCTCATCGAACTGAGCGACCTGCATCGTTTCGCCGACAAGGTCAAAAGTCAAATGTGGGGAAAGCAGTTTTATGATGCCGCTCAGCAGGTTATCGGCATTGCTGCATCTCCACTCGAGGTTGCGGGGGTCCTGCTCCTAAGTCGTTCTCGACGTCTAGGTGGTTCAGGATTCAGATACGTGTACCTCAACGATTTAACCCCTCTATCCGAGGCTGCCCAAAGCATCGCTGGTCAAAAGGTCTGCTACGGGGACATCGTGATTGTAAACCCAATGCTAATGAAGGCAGTAATTATCGAGATCCAAGGTGAAGTCATCCATGGATCAGGCGCGGTACTTGACCACGATGCGGAGCGTATGACTGCGCTTCAGAGCATGGGTTTCGACGTGTTCCTGGTAACCCACGATATGCTTAACGACAAAAAGCAGCTAGACATCATAGTCAAAAGCGTTTGCAGCCGTTTGGGGATTCGATATAAAGCCAAATCCGAGGCAATGAAGTGCGCCGAGACGCGACTGCGAGCAAATGTTTTGTGCAACTGGATGGACATCGGAAATTAGCCGGCGATAAGGAACTAGAACGATCTAGTTTGGTTGCCAGTGAATTAGTGTCATTTCAAAACTATGTCGGATTACGGGGCTGGACCCGGACCGGCCGTCCAT